>CAZLHT010000023.1:0-10673 GCA_964559185.1 uncultured Natronomonas sp. | reverse complement strand
GGATTTCTCGTCGGCATTGTCGCGAGCGTCTTCGCGTTCGCGCTCCCCGTGATCGGCCACATCGGCGCGGGTCTCGTCGGCGGATTTGTCGCCGGCTACCTCGCCGGCGGTGGCCTCGGCAGCGGCGCGTGGCACGGGCTCTTGGCCGGCGCATTCGGCGGATTGCTCGTCGCACTCGCCCTCGCAGTCGTCGTCTCGCTCGTCGGCGTCTCCATCGGCGGACCGTTCGGGCTCTTGGGGGGCGTCGGCGTCTTCCTCGTCGGCGCGATCATCGCCATGTTGTTGGCGATCGACAGCGCGATTGGCGGCGCGATCGGTGGCGCTCTTGGCCGGTAAGGGTCCTCGATCCCATCGCGACGTACTCCGAGATCGCCCCGGCGGACCCGGGGAAGATTCCACGCCGCCCGAAGTGACGTTTCGATCGTCTCTATTCGGCACCCGCCGTCGCTTCGATCTTTTCGGCGTGTTTTTCGAGATCCGCAGCCAGCGTTCTCGCTTCGGCAGCCGAGAGTCGAACGGTGTCCGCATGTGGCCGTAATTCCTCGAGTTCGGTGTTATCGAGTTCGAGCTGCAGCGAGACGTGATCCGGGTCGGTGCGGGGGCTCGTCACGTTCACGACGGCGTACGCCTCCTCGGTGAAGCCGTGTCCTTCGGCTTCACCCTCGAGGAGATCGAGCGTTGTGTACGCGTTTACCTTCATGATCCGGTCGGCCATACCCGATACTGATGCTCGCGGCTGGTAAGCGTGACGCCGGGTGTCGCTCGACGATCATTTCCGAAGCGAGACGTGATGTTGAACGTTGTACGGATGGGTGCCGGATACCCACGTATATATCCGTTCCATGGCCGCTCGATCGGCCCGAACGCCGTCGTGGTCCGTCTCGAGGAGCACGTTCGTCGCACCCTCGAGCACCGGGCTATCCTGACAGCGCCAAAACAGCGTGTCGTCAGTCCCTCGAAGCGTGTAATACTCGATCTCTCCGGGGGTTTCGTTCGCGTTCAATACCGAGAGTGGATGGTTCGGGACTCCCTCGTAATCGGCTCGGAGAAACTCGCTGCTGCCGTAGGGACCACCGTTGATCCCCGCGTCCGCACACCACGTACAGAGGACGGTGCCGTGGTTCGCGCCGGCCAGACCGACGAACGTATTCACCCACTCGAATCGCCCCCGAGCGACGAGCCAATAGCGTAAGCCGGTGACGCCGAGGCTGTGGCCGACGACGTCGACCGTTTCGGAGCCGGTATACGTGCGGATTCGACCGATAAACGAGTCGAGCTGATCGGCCATCGACTCGTGGGTCGGCGTCCCCTCCTCGAACGTTATCGCCCACAGTTCATCGCCGGTGTAGCCACGTTGGCGGAAAAACTCCGCGTGTACCTCCCAATCACACGCATCTCGCTGGTTGCCATGGACGAATACCACCGGCCTTTTGTCGCTGTCGGATCGCGTGCCATGATGGTCGTGTCCGCCCCAACCGCCGTAGGAGCCGTCCGTCGACCACGGAAGCCGACCGTCGTCGGTCCGATCGAATTCGCAGTCGACGGCGCAACCGCCCTGTCTGGCCGCGTCCCGGAGACGGCCGAGGCTCCGCAGTATCCCCCACGGAACCGTGAGTCCTTGCGATGATGTACCGACCGACACGATACCGGATCAACCGTTTGGGTGTACTTAAATCCTCGTTATCATTGGATTACTGATAACTCGTTCAGCCGCCATTATGCGCGTATATGGCCAAATATTCCAAATAAATGATAAATTTCCATCCGATCCTCTCATCAAGAAGGGGCCGATATCGACCCCGACTACCCGCTCGCTGCAGATCCCGAGCGCAGGCGTTTTGGCGTTCGACCGCGCACGTCGGATATGGGATACGCCTGCCCCGTCTGTTCGGATCCGCAAGCCGACGCTGGTCACCTCGCCAACCATCTCGCCTTTACGGCGATATTGGGCGACAGTGACCACGAGACGTGGCTCGACGAACTCGCCCCCGAATGGAGCGAGATGGGCGAACGCGAACTCGCGTCGATCGTCTCCGAATCGGTCGAGGAGACCGACTTTCCGCAACTCTTCGACGATACGGCCGGCGGACTCGACGCCGAATCCGACGAATCTCTCTCGAAACGATCGGGCGCGCTGTTCGACGAAGGCGAGCACGACCATGATCACACTCGCGGACACGGCCGGGGCTACGGATCGGGCCCGGGTAGAAGGGCGATCGATACCTCCGGAGCGATGGACGAGGAGGCGGAAGCGGTGCTCGAAGAGGCCAGGGAACTGACGCGCCGGATGCTCGAGGAAGAGAACGACTCCGAATGACGTCGGTCGACTCACCCGCCGAAGACGTTCGCGGAACCTTCACCCCCGACTCGTGGAGCGACGCCGAGCGCCGCTACGACGATCTCGGCTCGACGGCGCAGGTCGTCGTCCGATCCGTCGCGAAGGCGATGGAGTTCGACCGCGAGGAGTACGAACGGAGAGTGGGGGACGACATCGTCGAGACGGCCCGGCAGGCGCTCTTCGCGGAGACGCTCGAGGTCCGCGTCGCCGACGTGGACGCGTTTGATTCGTGGCGAAGCGAGTACGCTCACGACACTCACGTCACAGGCAGCGACAGCGTCGAAAACGTCGCGTGGCACGTTTCAACGCCCGCCGAAACCGCCGTCGCGGCCACGTTCGAAAACGAATCCGAGGCGGCGGTCGGAACCGTCCGCCGGATGGCGTTCAATCGACTCTACCGCGAGCGACTCACGGGGGAACCATTATGATCGACGACGATCCGAGCCCGGCCGATCACGGTTGGGACGTCATCGAATCCGTTGCCGAATACGAGACGGGCTGGTACACGGGGGGATACGATCTCGTCGAGCTCCCGGACGGGCGGACGAAGCGCTACTACTGGGCCGAGTTGCCCGCGGCCGCCGTCGTCGTCGCGATCGTCGACGATCCGGCCGACCTCGGATTGCCGGGCGGAGCGCGAGCCTCATCGGCGTCGGGGGAGACCGATCGATCCGTCGTCATGGTCGAACAGTTCCGCCCCACCATCAGGGAGCTCTGCTACGAACTGCCGGCGGGAATCGTCGAGGAGGGAGAGGACTTTTCGGAAGCCGGCGCGCGCGAACTCGAAGAGGAGGTCGGTCTCGTCCCCAAATCGGTCGAACTGCTCGAATCCTTTTGGTGTTCGACCGGCGTCCTCAGACACCGACGCGGCATCGTGTGGGCCGACGGGTTCACCCGCGGCGAACGGAAACTCGACGGCAGCGAGTTCCTCGAGGCGGTGACGGTTCCGGTGGCGGATGCCCTCGACGAGGCTCGGGGCGAGTCAGCCAATGATGCCACCATCGAGGGATTGCTCTTGGCCCACGAGGACGGGCGGTTGTGAGAGATCACCTTCCAGTTCCACTTCGTCGACCCGGCGGTTTAAGTTCGCCGTGACGTATCGGAGCGTATGGACGGCGAGATTTCCGCGAACGAACTATGGGAGCTACTTCGGGCGGACAAGTCTGTTCGGATCGTCGACATTCGATCGCCGGGGCAGTTCCGTCGGGGGCATATCCCCGGGAGCGAGAACGTTCCCTTCGCCGAACTGACGGCCCGAATCGAGGAATTCGACGGCGACGAACGCGTCGTGACGGTCTGTCCCCACGGCAAGGCGAGCGTGCAGGCGGCTCGGCTCATCGGATCGTTCGATGATTTCGACGGACGCGTCGAATCGCTCGAATCCGGAATCGAAGGCTGGTCGCACGAACTGGAGGTAGACGGACGGACCGCTTCGGAGGGCCCGGACGCAGCGGACGCACCCTTCTGATCGGTCCCGGACGGCCAATCGGACGCGCCGCTCGAAGCGAATCTCGAAATCGGATGGGGAACGCGAAGTTAGCGGGGATTAAGCGACGTTAAATCCCTTCTCACGTAGGAACTCCTCGACCCGACCGAGATGGTTTCCCTGGAGTTCGATGGCATCGTCCTCGACGGTGCCACCGCACGCGAACTTTGACTTGAGATCCGACGACAGCGAATCCATGTCTACGTCTCTCGGGTCGAATCCTTCGATGACCGTTACCTCTTTCCCGTATCGGCGCTCGTCGATGCGGATTCTGATCTCCTGAGACTCTTTGGCGACGTCCTCGCAGACGCAGAGTTCCTCAGGCAGTCCACACGTCGAGCAAACTTCCGACATTACAGTTCGGGGTTACACGACGGCCGTATTAAACACTATCGGGACCCGGCATCGGGATTTCGCGTGAGACATCGGCCGAGGGCCCGATTCAAACGGTTTCCCGATCCAACGGCTTTGCGACCGACCGATTCGTCCTCACCGAATGGTGAATATGGGTTCGGAGACGTTCTCGCTTTTGCACTCCGGACAACGCGATGGCCGGTTGATCAGTTCGTCGAAATCGTCGAATTCGCACACTCGACACGTCGGCGGAGACACGAACAACTGCTCGTTCGTTCGTTCGAGCGATTCGGCGACGTGTTCGACATGGGCGAGCGCCGTCGCCGTTGTCACGTCGAATTCGCTCGCGAGTCGGCCGGGGGGTGCCGATTCCTCGCGCAAATAGGCGGCGATTCGCTGTCGGGTGGTCCGATTTGCACCCTTCATAGTTCACCTCCGTCGTCGGGGACCAAAACGGTGGTGAACCCGTTGACACTACCCATTCGAATCACTCGGAGCCGTTCGTCAGGCGGGTGTGTGCCCCGATCAACGCGCCGGCGAGATCGATATTTTCGATTCTCGTCCCTTGATCGATGATCGTATCGTGGATCTCACACCCATCGACGACGGCGTTTTCGAAGACCAACGATCGGTTGAGCGTCGAGTCGACGATTTTCGCACCGGACATCACGTGGACGTTCTCGCCGATCGTCGAGCGCTCGACGGTCGCCGATTCGGCGATGACGCCGTCGCCGTCGAGTTCCCACTCGATCGCTTCGAGGTAGGATTCGGGCGTGCCGATATCGAACCAGGGCTCCTCGAAGACGAACGCGTGAACCGGTTCCCTACTCTGGAGCCACTGCAGGAACCACCCCGGCTCGTCGGGATTGTTGCCGTCCGAGAGGTACTCCTCGAACCGGAGCGATTCCTTCGGAAACACGTAGCAGGCGATAGAGACGAGCGTGCTGTTTGGCTCCTTCGGTTTCTCCTGGAAATCGACGACTCGATCGCCGTCGAGTTCGACCAGTCCGTACGATTTGGCCTTTTCGCGATCCCCCACGTCGTAGGCGGCGAGCGTCGCCGTTCTCTTCGATTCGAAGTAATCGAGAAAGTCCGAAAGTTCGAAGCCCATGATGTTATCGCCGGCGACGACGAGTAGATCGTCGTCGATCCCTTCGCGCTCGACGAGCTGTCCGAGCGCGCCCACGACGCCGAACTTTTCGGACTCTGAAGTCGTGTCCTCGACGGATAACACCGGCTTTTCGAACTCGCTCGACTCCAGGTGGCTTTCGAATTCCGCGGCGAACCGCTCGTTAGTCGAAACGTACGCCGTCTCGATTCGATCGTCGCGCTCCAATGCGGCGAAGATTCGGTCGATGACCGTTGTTTCGCCGATCGGTAGCAGCATCTTCGGTCGATGTTTCGTGACCGGCCACAGACGCGTCGCGTACCCCCCGGCGAGGACGACAGCCTTCATACGTCGAATCAACCGGCCGCGCGGATATGTGTCTTTTCGTCCGCTCCCCCGAATTTATACCGGATAACGGGGCAGTGACGGTATCGTCTGAGTACGACGGTGACTCGTCGAGGCGGTTGCAAAGAACCGAGCATCCCTCGATTCGAGCAGAGGTTCCCACGAGCGCGGTGCACGCGTCGTCGATGCGGACGCACCGCCTGTACGCCCGCCGGCCCGACATCGAGTCACGATATCCCATTCGGGTCGCCGAGCCGTGCGTCCGTAATGTCGAACGTCCCGCGGACGCCGTCGAACGACGGTTCGCCGTCGAGTTCGATCGGTCGGTCCATGTGGGGTGCGTCGGTGACGATCGTCTCGAACTCGCCGCCTTCACCGAGCACGTGAACTCCGTACCGCTCGTTGAGCCGTTCCAGCTCCGCGACGGCGTCGGCGTCGAGAGTTCGACCGAGCCACGACTCGTCGAGCCCGGCGGCGGCAACCCGGACGATCGTGATCTCAAAGCCGGCCGTGAGCATCGAATCGATCAATTCGCGAGGGTCTTCGTGCCACAGCGGCGCGAAAAGATCGGCTCCGATCCGATCGCACATCCCTCGAATTCGATCGGTCTGGTAGCTGCTCTCGACGGCACCGGCCGTCACGCCGCCGATCGAACCCAGCTCCCCGGAGAGATCGACGAGCGCTCGCTCGAGCGGTTCGAGCTCGCGATCGCCGCGGTCGCCGGCCGTTTCGTTCGCCTCGGCAGTCGCTTCGAAATCCGCCGGGTGAACGTTAACGAGCGGTATTTCGATGCTTTCTGCGGCCAACTCGGCCAGTTCGGTCGCTGGTACATGATACATAAAGGACTCGCCCGCCGGGTGGACGGTCACCAACCGCTTGACCGGTTCGCCTCGTTGTAACGCTCGATACAGCGCCCACGAGGAATCCTTCCCGCCGGAAAAGAGGCTCACCCACGGATCCATACGGTCCGTATCGAATCGCCGCCCAAAGAAGCGTCGATTCCGTATACGGGACGTCCGATCACTCGGGAAGCTCGTCGAGCGGTCGTTCTCGTTCCGTCAACCGAGACGTGAAGACCACGCCGGCGAGGCTGACGAGCACGCCTACAGCTACGTAAAAGGCGAGGCGACCCCATATCGAGACGACGAACCCCTCGACAGCGACGGGACCCACTTCGAACGCCGGCACCACGAACGAATCGAACACACCCGCGCGTTCGAGAAAGTATCCGGCAAATCCCCGGATAACCAACCCGATGGCGACAACGCCGAACGGGAGGTTCATCACTGCGCTGGACACTCCCTCTTCGGCGAGCAGTTCGTCTATGAGTCGGCCGGTCGCCGCGGCAAGCGCCGCGGTCGCGAACCAGGGGACGCTATCGAAGAGGAACCGGAGTGCCAAGAGCAGATCCCCCTCGCCGCCGGTACCGGCCGCGCCGATCCCGCCGGCGAAGACGCCGATGAGTGCCAACCCGGCACCGACGACGTAGGTGACGAGCGAAACCTGCCCCGAGTAGAACGCGTCCCGAATCCGGATCGGAAGCGTCGAGACGAAATCGTCGATTCCGAGCCCTTTATACAGGAGAAACAGTCCGATGACGCCGACTATCGCCGAGAGGGCGACGGCGACGTTGTCGGCGAGTAACAAAAGGATCGGGAAGGCCAACAGTGCGGCCCCGATCGGGACCAGGACCGTTCCGCGGAGCTCCTCGTCGCCGAGGAATTGCTTCAGCAGGTAGTACGTCGACTGGATGTCATGCGATTGACGGACGACGACGCGGTCGACGGCGTCGACTCTGACCCGACTCTCGATGATCGGAATCAGGCTCTCGTCGCCCGCCGAGTCCGTCACGACGATCGCAGCATCGAAATCGTATTCGGAGACCAACCGGTCCGTCCCTCTGGCGATTGCGCGGTCGCTATTGATACTGTCGCCGCCTCCCGAGACGACTGCGACGATCGCTTCCTCGCCGCCATCTCGGAGATCGCGGGCGATGTGAAGCGTCTCCAAGAGGCAGTTAACCCGACTGTCTTCGGGGTCTTCGAGACCGAAATCGGTGACGAGCGCTTGGACGGCCTCCCATCCGACTACGATTTCGTCGTTGTCGATCCCGCCGCCCCGGTCGACATACACGACCAGCGTACTCACGGCCGACCCTTTCACGTCGGCAGTAAAAAACCTTCAGGCGCACGAGGCCACCGGGGACCGATCCACAGCGCCGGGATTTATATTCCGCGTGCCGTAGGTCCCGATATGGAAACCGCTGATTCGACGGATAAAGGGGTCGGATTTCCCGTTCTATTCGGCATTCTCGCCGTTCTCGGAGCGATGGGACTTGCGGGATTCGGATTCACCGGTAATCAGGTCGCAGCCGGTTGGTCGTTCGCCGTTACGATGCTCGCCGGTTCGCTTTCGGTCGCCGCGTACCACCTATACGGGTGATACGGATCGTTGTAGTCTCTTACCGGTGATCGCCGCACTACTCTGGTGACTGTTGGTAAAACGTTACAACAATCCGTAGGAAGGGACGGTCTTAAGCCGCTCGCGACCGAAAAGGAGGTATGAGTCAACTGAGCGACGAGGATGAACGGATCCTCACGTATCTCCGCGAGCGAGCCAGGGGTGGTGAACGATACTTTCGTTCGAAGCACATCGCGGACGCGATCGACCTCACGGCGAAACAGGTCGGCGCTCGGCTTCCGCGGCTCGCCGAACACTCCGAGGACGTCGACATCGAAAAGTGGTCACGGGCCCGCTCGACGACCTGGCGCGTCACCCCGGAGTAATTCGGAGCCGGTCGGAACGGTCGCTCTTTTAAGGATCCGCTTCGATTCCATTGTATGGCCGCTCGCGTCGAGCGCGTATTCGAAATTCCGGCCGCGCCGGAGCGGGTGTGGACGGTTATCGCCGATCCCGAAAAGCGCGCCCGTTCGATAAGCGTCGTCGAGGGATTCGAGACAACCGGCGATCGAACCGCCGTGTGGCACATCTCGCTCCCGATCCCCGGACTCAGTCGAACGATTCGCGTCGAAACCGAGGACGTCGAGATCGACGCGCCGAAGTACGTCAGATTCGTCGGTCGATCGAAGGCGATGGACGTCCAAGGCGAACACGTTCTCGAAGCGACGGACGCCGGAACTCGTCTCACCAATCGGTTCACCGTCGACGGACGATTTCCGGGCGTCGAGCGTTACTTCAAACGAAAGCTCGACGGCGAGCTAGCGAACATCGAATCGTCAATACGGGAGGAACTCGACGTATGAAACTCGCGCTCGGACAGATCGACATCGAAGGGGCGGCAGTCGAACGGAACGTCGATCGCGCCGTTGAAGCGATCGAGGCGGCGGCCGCCGAAAACGCCGAATGTATCGCGTTGCCGGAACTCTTCGACGTCGGCTACTTCGCGTTCGAGGCGTACTCTCGGCACGCACAGCCACTCGGCGGCCGAACGCATCGACGACTTCGGGACGCGGCGATCGAACACGGGATTGCGGTCCTCGGCGGAACGACGGTCGAGGATCTCGAAGCCTCGGCAAACGCCGGCGAACCCGTGCCGGCCGACGAGGGATTCGCGAACACGGCCGTCCTCTTCGATCGTGATGGTCAACGGTGCCTCGTCTATCGGAAGCGACATCTCTTCGGGTACGATTCGGCGGAAGCCCGATTACTCGTCCCCGGCGAACGGCTTCCGACCGCAGAACTGCACGATCACACAGTTGGCGTGACGACGTGTTACGATCTTCGATTCCCGGAACAGTATCGTCGACTCCTCGAGTCGGGGGCGACGATGGTTCTCGTCCCGAGCGCGTGGCCGTATCCCCGCGTCGAACACTGGAAGCTCCTCCCGCGAGCCAGAGCCGTCGAAAATCTGCTGTACGTGGGTGCCGTCAACGGTTCGGGAACCGTCGAGGGAACGACGCTCGTGGGGCGATCTGCAATGTACGATCCGTGGGGGACGCCGATCGCGGCGTCCGATGAGGGCCCGACCATCGTCTATGCGGACTGTCCCATTGGTCGCGTCGATCGCATCCGCTCGGATTTTCCGGCGCTCGACGACCGTCGCTGAACGGTCGACCTACCAGGGTACCGAAATCGTCCGCGTCCGTCACACGAGGATTTATACGTGACTGGGCGCTATCGTAATATGCCTGACCGACGCTTTTCTCGTCGTGAGGGCAAACAATCCAAACGCCCGCCGCACTCCCGTTCACCCGCGTCGGGTCCGCCCGGTGCCCGACGCAACCGATCCCGTTCGGTCCTTCCCCGGGACGATGAAGTCGCCCTCGAGGGCGAACCGCTTACATTCTCCCCCCTCCGATGACGCTCGTGAAGGAGTTCGGTTTCGAACTGCGGGTCTGTGCGTGGGCCGAGCGGAACTGGCCCCTTGATCGCGGTGAAGGATCCGCCATCGTCGGCCGGCAACTCGGGACGAGACACCGACGGTGGGATACCGTGATCGTCGAGACGACCGACGCCGGGCTCGCACAGCGCGCTCCGTTCGGCGACCCACGGCTCGATTCGGATCTCCTCCACGTCGCGCGCCATGCGCCGTCGGTCTGGACGTATTACCGCGACGCACTCCCCGATCCCGGTTACCCGTGGCGATACGTCCGCGAGGCCGTCCACCGGGCCGCCGATCGCGAATTTCTCGAAACGCGCCGGTCTGGAAATCGCATCGAGATCAGGCAGCGATATCGGTATCCTGCGTGGGTCGATCGGATCGTCGCCATCGAGAATAAGCCGGATCTCGACGCCGCCGCGGCCCGCGTTCTCGCCGAACAGCTGGAACATGACGTCGCCCTCGGCTTGGCCGACGAAATCTGGCTGGCGACGTCGACGACCGGAGAAGAGATCGAGCCGGCGCTACTCGAGGCGATGCCGGTCGAGGTCGGCGTCCTGTCGGTTTCCCGGACACCCGACGGGATGGCGGTCGAGCCGATCTGGCGTCCCCGGACGCTCGATAGCGATCGCTCGGGGACGCGGATTCTCGAACGGCCCGGCGGTGGCCCCGAGAACCGATCGGCCGCCCGATTCGAGTACGT
>CAZLHT010000022.1:0-10728 GCA_964559185.1 uncultured Natronomonas sp. | reverse complement strand
TAGACGCCTGGTGCCTCCTCCGCGATCGTCGCGCCCGATTGTGCTTTGACGTACACGTTCCGTTCGCGGAGGTCCTCCTGTACGTCCTCTCCCCAGAACTCGTGTTTCGCACGCGTTCGGCTCATCAACCGACCGGCACCGTGAGCCGTCGAGCCGAACGAGAGGTCCAACGATTCGGGGCCGCCACAGAGGACGTACGAGCCCGCGCCCATACTTCCGGGGATGATGACCGGCTGGCCGACGTCGCGGTATGCCTTCGGCACCTCGGATCGGCCGGCAGGAAACGCCCGTGTGGCGCCCTTTCTGTGGACGTACAGCTCGGTTCGTTCGCCGTCGACGGTGTGGTCTTCCTTTTTCGCGATGTTGTGTGCCACGTCGTAGAGGAGTTCCATCCCGAGGTCCCTCCACGATTCGCCGAAAACGTCCTCGAATACCGTCCGCGTCCGGTGAGTGATCAGCTGTCGATTTACCCACGCGAAGTTGACCGCCGCACACATCGCGCCGTAGTACGCCGTCGCGAGCTGTGAACCGGCCGGCGCGGCGGCGAGTTCTCTATCGGGCAACTGCGCGAGCAACCCACTGTGGGCCTTCTCTATCTTCCGCAGATAGTCGTTACAGATCTGGTGGCCGAGCCCTCGCGAACCGCAGTGAATCAACACAACGATTCCCTCGACGTTGAGGCCGTAGGCGGCGGCGATTTCTTCGTCGAAGACCTCCCCCACCCGTTGGACTTCGAGGAAGTGGTTTCCGGAGCCGAGCGAACCCATCTGTTTTCGGCCGCGGTCTTTCGCCTTCCGCGAAACCGCCGAGGGATCGGCGTCGGTTCGAACGCCTTCGTCCTCGCAGTGGGCGAGATCAGACTCAATGGCGTAACCCTCCTCTACACACCACTCGACGCCCCGTTCGAGGGCCGCGTCGATCGTTTCGCGAGTACCCTCGACGATGCCGCCGCCGCCGAGCCCCGAGGGTATCGCCTCGAAGAGCGCGTCGACGAGCGACTCCTCGTGGCCACGGACGTCTTCGTATCGAAGATCCGTTTTCAGCATTCTGACCCCGCAGTTGATATCGTAGCCGATCGCGCCGGGCGAGATACAGCCCTCTTCGGCGTCGATTCCCGCGACACCGCCGACCGGGAAGCCGTATCCCTGATGGCCGTCGGGCATGCATATCGCGTGGTTTTTGATCCCGGGAAGATGGGTCGCATTCTTCAGTTGCTGAAGGGTATCGTCTTCAGCCATCGCTTCGAGCAGGGGTTCGCTCGCGAACACGCGGGCTGGAACGTTCATTCCACCCTCTCTGGGGATTTCCCAGACGTGATCGCGAACGTTACGTAACGTGATATCGCCCGTCTCGAACGTTTTCATACGAACAATTAGGATTTGGTGGTCCAATACCTTATGGGGTCGACTCGTCCTTGAAGACGTATCGGATTGCGTGACGAGCGGTGAGTTCAAACCGACCTTGATATGGGTTCCGAAGGATCACCGCGTATGAGCGAGTCGGTCGTAGCGCCCCATCCCGGAGTTCGACGAGCGGTTCGTCCTCTCGAACGGGAGTTCGAAGGGACCCGCAGTATCGCGAGAGTGATTCGAAGGCCATGACGCGGACGGATGTCGCCGACCCGAGATCGGCGACCGATCTCCGTGCCGTCGTCGTCGACGACGTTCGTCCACGTAACGAGCCGGCGACGGGCGTTCTGCAGGCGATTACACCGAGGGAAAACCAATGAACGGCGACCACGTACATGCGTTCGTCGCGGAGAGTAGAGAGAGCATTACGAATCTCAATAACGCGCTCCTCGCACTCGAGGACGATCCGACGGACGATGAGGCGATGGATTCGGTTTTCAGGACCGCACACACGCTGAAAGGTAATTTCGGTGCGATGGGGTTTTCGAACGCCAGCGAACTCACTCACGTGCTCGAGGATCTCCTCGACGAGATACGGGCCGGCGAAATCGACGTCACCCCGGAGATTATGGACGCCGTCTTCGACGGTGTAGACCGGATCGAGACGATCGTCGACGAGATTGATCGGGACGGCGATTCGACGACGGATCCAGACGAGACGACGGCTCGTCTTCGGTCGGCGATCGAACGCGGAGCGGCAGCGCCGTCTACCGATTCGGAAGAAATCGGAACCGACGAGGAATCGACCGGATCCGTACCCGAATCGGGACCCGACTCCGACTCCGACTCTGAATCTGAATCCGCTTCCGATTCCGAATCGGCCGAGAGGGAACCGCGGGACGCCGGGATCACGTTCGTTCACGCAGATGAGCCACCGATGCTCGACGACGCGGACGATCTCGTCCACGCGCGAGTCGAGGTCAATCCCGATGGAATGTTGGGTGTTGACGCAATGTTGATACTGAAGCCGCTCTCGGACGCCGTCAGTGGACTCTCGACGGCACCGACGCGCGACAGACTCGAAGAGGGAAGATACGACGGACGTTTCGACGTGTTCGTGCCGGAAACCGATTCGACCGCGCTGACGGAGACGCTCGAAGGGACCGGTTCCGTGGAATCGTTCGAGGTGAGCGAGCAGTCGGTCGGTTCAACGTCGGCGGAATACCCCTATGATCCAGGCAAAGCGGTCGATGGAGGAACCGAGGGTGGAACCGGCGACGGAATGACGAAGAACGCCACCGGGGGCGATATCTCGTCGGTTCGCGTCGACGTCGGCCGACTGGACGAACTTCACGGGCTCGTCGAACAGCTCGTCACCGGTCGGATTACGATCCGTCAAGCCATCGAAACCGAGGACCTTGAGACGGCCGAATCGAGCCTGAACGATCTCGACCAGGTGACGTCTCGACTGCAAAACACCGTCATGGATATGCGAATGATCCCGCTTCGGCGCGTGATGAGCAACCTCCCCCGAGTCGTCCGGGACGTCGCCCGAAGCCAACGAAAGGACGTCGATTTCGAGATGTACGGGGAGGACATCGAACTCCATCGGTCGATACTGACCGAGATCGAGGACCCCCTCATTCACATCCTTCGTAACGCCGTCGACCACGGGATCGAATCGCCGGACGAGCGCGAAGCCGCCGGCAAACCGCGGGAGGGGACGATCAAACTCCGGGCGTCAAGCCAGCGCGATCACGTCACGATCGCCGTCTCCGACGACGGCGGCGGGATCGATCCCGACGCGATGCGTACGAAGGCCATCGAGGAGGGCGTTCTCTCCGAAACCGAGGCCGAAACGATGCTCGACGAGGAGGCGTACGGTCTGATCTTCCACCCGGGCTTTTCGACGGCCACCGAGGTGACGGACGTGAGCGGTCGTGGCGTCGGAATGGACGTCGTTCACCGTACGGTCGAACAACTCGACGGAACGGTGAACGTTGACAGCGCCCTCGGTGAGGGGACGACAGTCGAACTTCGATTTCCGGTTTCGGTCGCAATCGTCAACGTCCTGTTCGTCGGGGTCGGGGACCGAGAGTACGGTATTCCGATCAAAAACATCGACGAATAGACGCCAGCAACGGAGACGGAGACCGTCGATGGGGAAACCGTCGTCAGACACGACGACGAGGTCTATCCGGTTATCGGACTCGAATCGGCCCTCGATATAGAGGACGGACAGACCGGCAGCGACGGATCGGCGGTCGCGACCGACGGTGGGCCGCCCGACGACGACGAAGGGGTGCTCGTACGCATCCGTAGATCCGTCCGACCCGTCGCTCTCCACTGTGATTCCTTCGGCGATCAAGAGGAGGTCGTCGTCAAACCGCTGGAGGGATCACTGAGCGGAATTCCGGGACTGAGCGGCACCGCGATACTGGGCGACGGCAACATCGTTCCGATCCTCGACGTGGTGAGTCTCGAACGATGAGCCGCTCGAAAGTCGACCCCGAACTGGCGGATGTTATTCGATGCATCGCCGATCGGATGGCGTTCGAACCAGATTCGTACAACGAATCGTACCTCGACCGTCGAGTGTCCGCCAGAATGCGACGGACCGGTTGTGAGGAGTACACGGCGTATCTCGACGTACTCAGAGCGGATGCGGACGAACGGACCGCCCTGTTGGACGCCTTGAGCGTCAACGTTACCAGCTTCTTTCGAAATCCGGCTGTGTGGAACAGGCTCCGGGACGTGCTTCGGGAGTTGACCGAAAACAACCGAACGGTCAGATGCTGGAGTGCCGCCTGTTCGGACGGTCGTGAGCCGTATTCATTAGCGATGCTCGCCCGCGACGATCCGGAGATTCGGGGTCGAGCTGTCGAGATTACCGCGACCGATATCGACGCAGAAACGCTCGAAACGGCTCGAAACGGCGCCTACGAATCGACGCGAACCACGGATATCGACACGCAACTGGAGCCGCTCTCTGAGCCGAACGAGTACGTCAATACCTCCGCGAAGGGATCGTTCTTTACCGTCAACCCGTCGGTCAAGCAAATGGTCACCTTCGAGCAACATGACCTCATAAGCGGCTCGAAAAAACGCGGGTACGATCTGGTGCTGTGTCGCAATCTCCTGATATACCTCGATCGCTCGTACAAAGAGCCTATCTTCGACACGCTCACGGACGCAATTCGACCGACCGGGGTATTGACGATCGGAAAATCGGAAACCCTTCCACGGGGGGTCAGGGGCAAATACGAACCGTACGACAGAAAAAACCATATCTACCGGAGAACCTGAGATGTCCCTGTATCAGTTAGAGCGCGAACGGAACGTCGACGAACTCGTCGAGATGCTCCGTCGGAGCGAGAATCCATCGATACGACGTCGAGCGGCGGAGATCATCGGCGGACTGTTCGAATCAGACGACGTCGATGAGAGTGAACTCCGTCTCGAATCCGAGACGGAACACGAACTCGAACCCGGACCGGAAACCGATTCGGATGCGGAGGTCGTCTCCGTCGTCGACGTACTGGTCACGATCGTCAAGGAGGACGAAAATCAAGGCGTTCGGGCGGCCGCGATCGACGCGCTCGACCACCACGGTCAGGAGGCACTCGAGCAGGTCGTCACGGAACTGTCCGGCGAAAGGTTGGATTCGCCGACTGACTGGGTGGCCGCGCGGGCGTTCGCGGAGGTACTTGAGGACGAACAGCCGGAACTCAGGATGGTCGCTGCGACCGGACTGGGCCAGGTCGGCGACCCGAGCGTGACCGCGGCGCTGGTAAAACGTCTCGACGATACCGACGCCAGAGTGCGGACTCGCTCGGCAGTCGCGTGCGGACGCATCGGCGATCCTCGCGCCGTCGAACCGCTCGAATCGCGATTGGAAGACGAACCGAACGTGGAAGTCCGAAAAGCCGCGACCGAAGCACTCGGTCGAATAGGGACGGACGGAGCGTTGCGGGTGTTGCTCGAAAACGCCGATGATCCGGACGAGTCGGTCCGTCGCGTGGTCGCCGATTCGCTCGGTGCGTTCGGGAGCGTCCGACCGGTGAAGACGCTGGTCGAGTACCTCGGGGACAGGGACGAATCCGTCCGTCGGACCGCGATGTTTTCGATGGTCGAGATACTCTCGAACGCCCCCTCGCAACGAAGCCACGAGGTTCGAGAGGCGACCGCAGATCAACTCGATGCAGCCAAAGCCGGAAAGGTGATCCCGCCGCTCGCGGAGATACTGACGGACAGTTCCGGGACGCCGCAGCGACGAAACGCCGCGTGGCTCCTCGGCCAGGTCGTCGGGACGCGACATCGCGATCTGGCGCGAGAAGCGCTCATCGACGCGCTCGGCTCCGAGGACGGAATGACGGCTCAGTTCGCCGCAACCAGCCTCACCCGGCTCGGTGGGTCCGAACTGGAAGCCGACCTCCTCGAACTCGTGAGGGATCGAGAAGCGACGGAGGCGGCGAAATCGAAGGCGCTGTTCGTTCTCGGAAAAATCGGCGGTGAGACGGCGCAAGCAGAACTTAGCGAGTTCGTCGATCGAACCGAGAGCGACGCGCTCCGCCAGCAGGCGTTCTCGGCGCTTTCGAAGCTCGGTGGGATTGGTGCGGGTGAGATCCCATGAGTAAATCGGAACGGAAGCTGTTGGACACGACCGGACAGTTCACGCAGGTCATTCGGGACGGTCAAAAACTGAATGACATTAGCTGGACGGACGGGCGAATCCTGCTTTCGAACCGACGGCTCGTCCTCGCCGGGGGGGATGGAAAACGGACCATCCAGCTCTCGAAGATCGACCGAATCGAGGGGCGCTACGACGTCAACCAGACCATCGCACAGGTTACGGATTACGTGAGCGTCCGAGTGGACGGCGACGTCTATCTCGTCTCGACGGGCGAATCCGAAAGCTTCGAACGGACACTACACCAGACGATCCTCGACGGCGAGATCGTTCTCCTCAAGCATCCGGCCATAGAGGGCGGCGTCGTACAGGACGTCAACTGGCAAAAAGCCCGCGTGAAGATCGACGAGGAAGCGGTAAACCTCGCGGTCGAAAACGGCTCGTTCGTTCAAATCGAGATCGACGACGTCGGGACCATCGAGACGGACAAGCGGATGGTGCAATCGAAGGAACGGCCGGTGCTCGAAGCCGAACACACCGAGGAGGGGACCAGCGTCGAAACGTACCTCTCCGGAAGCGGCAAACATAGCTCGGTGCTCGGTTCCGTTCTGGCTCGCGGGGCCGAACAGAACTCCTCGTCGATCGACCTTCAAACGGGCGAAACCGAGGTGTTGATGGCGCTGTACTCCGGCGTTTCCTCCTTCGAGGTCCCCGAATTCCTCGATATGGACCCCGACGACGTCGAAGAGATCTACGAACGGCTCGTCGAACTGGACGTACTACAGGAGGTCCGAATTCGTCGCGAGGTCGCATTAAAACCGCGCGGACGGAACATCGCGAGCGAAGCGATGAACAATCAGTGACCGACGGGGCGGCCGTCAATCGTCGACGTCGACCGGCTCCGCTCGCGGAATGCTCACCTCCGGTAGCGATCGTTCGATCTGCTCGCGGCGAGTCTCGAATTTGCCGGGGAGGACGAGTCGTCCCCCGAGATCCTCTATGGGTTCATCGCTCGCATAGCCGGGGCCGTTCGTGGCGAGCTCGAACAGTACCCCGCCGAACTCACGGAAGTAAACCGAACGGAACCAGTGGCGATTTATCCGTTGGGTCGGCCTGAGTCCCGCCGATCGGACGGCTTCACGCATCGCTTCTTGTGCCTCGTCGGTGGGGGTCTGGAAGGCGACATGATGAACCGTCCCGGAACCCCCTCGCCCGCCCTCGATGGTCGGAAGAACGTCGACGTACTTCCCGACGGGGCCACTTGCGGCGAATCGGGTTCGCTCGTCGCCGGGGGTATCACCCAGGGACTCCTCGGTCCCCGTCTCCTCGAATCCCATCGTTCGGAGCAGGTCCTTCGTCGGATCGGGATCGCCGAGCCAGAGCGTCACCGAGTGAAACCCGCGAATTGCGGCCGATTCGGGGACGAACTCGGTCCACGGAACGGTCGGGTCGTCGCCCGAAATCTCGACTTCGACCAACTCAACCGGGAGGCCGCCCGGATCTCTGAAGGGGAGGATGGGCTCGCCGAATCGCTCCAACCGATCGCCGTACTCGACGTCGTACCGATCGAACCGTTCCTCCCAGTAATCGAGGCTCCCCTCGGGAACGCGGAACGCGGTTCGAGCGACCTGTCCGGAGCCGATCTTCCCGGGGGTGAGGTCCTCCCACGGGAAGAACGTCATGCTCGTTCCGGGGGTCCCCTCGGCGTCCGCAAAAAAGAAGTGATACGTTTCGGGATCGTCCTGATTGATCGAACGCTTGACGAGACGAAGTCCGAGCGTTTCGATCCAGAAATCGAGATTCCCCTGTGGATCGTTCGTGACGCAGGTCACGTGATGGATGCCGGGCGTCGGCGGTGGCGTCGTCATGGCCGTCGTACGGTCTCGACCAACTTGAATTCGTGCGGACACGGATGTTACCGGTCCCCGGCTGATGACGAGGGTTCGTCTCCGGCGACCCCCCAGCGATCGGGGACACAAGGCTCATGGGAAGCATCTCCTCCTTGACCACCCCTGAGATGACGACCGCGATTTGAGTACGTGTTGCAGCTTGAACGCCCTTCCTACCGGCGGGTACCGTCCCGGGAATTTAGCGGCCGTTTCGAGCCGAAAGGTCTGTCACTTGCGCAGGTACAGTAACGAGATGGCCACGCCGACGGTCCCGACAGCCGCCAATGACAGGAACGCCTCGTCGAAGTAACCAAAATCGGCGAGAATTCCGACAAGTAAGGGGGACGTCGCCCCGATTACCATCCAGCCGGCTTTCAACGTCCCGAACCCCGTTCCCTGCATATCCGCTGGGAGTGAATCGGCGATGTACGTCTGCGTTATCACGCTGCAGCCGTTCCAGCTACTGAAAAGCACCGTGACGAGCACGAGCGGGACGAGCCCCCGTGCGAACGGAAGTAGCCAAAGCGCCGATACGCAGCCGCCGAGAAAGAGTAGAAGGGCATTCCGGGTTCCCAGGCGATTCATCAGGCTGCCGGCGAACGGCTGTACGATCGCACCGATCGCAAAGAACAGGCCGAACAGCGAAGCCGCCGCACCCGGGGAGAGGCCCTTCGCGGCGATGAGGTACGCCGGATAAAACGACGTGAATCCCTGTATGATGAAGGACACGCTCGTCTGAATCGAGACGACGACTGGGATCGACCCGCTCGTGATCCCCCGTCTGATCCGCTCGATCGTTCGCCCGGAGATCTCGTCGACGGCGCTCGAAGTCCCCGAAGTGTGGCTCGGAACGACCAACCAGAGAACGACGGCAACCGCTCCGAAAAGCGGGACGAATACACCGAAACCGAACCGCCACGACAGATACGTCGCGACGAGCGCCGACACCGCAGGAAAGGCCGTATTGCCGAGACTCCCGGCGGCCAGCGTGAGTCCGACCGCCGCCCCCGACTGTTTTGAGTAGATATCGGTGAGGATCGTAAATCGGGTCGGACCGTACAATGCGGTCGCCAATCCGAACGTGATCGTCCCGGCGAGAAACACCCACACGTCGAGGGCGGTCGCGACGACGAGAATCGCACCGGCCGAAAGCACCGTGCTGAGAACCAGGATATTCCCTTCCCCGATTCGGTCGCCGAGGAAGCCGCCCGGAACGTGGCCAACGGCATACGCCCCCCAAAGCGCCGTCATCAACAATCCGACTGTCGATAATCCGATCTGGAACTCCGATCGGAAAAACGGCACCAGCGCCGGATAAACGAATCGAACCCCGATCGAAAGCGCCCATCCCACGCCGACGGTGAGCAGAATCCACCCCCGGCCCTCGGACCACAACTCCCCCATTGTCCTTTTAAAAGACCGCTCGAATGCGCGTAGAACCCGAGCCACGATGAAATCTCTGTCCGTCCATCTGACCGTCGGGGTAATCTAAGTTTCGTCATCATCCGAGAGTTGTCACCCGAGAGCCATCATCCGAGAGTAATCTCGCCTCCCCTTCCGACCGGAAATGGGTATATTTTTCATTAGCGATGCGAATCTGGTCGGTATGGCAGTCCGTGGCACCCAAGGCGGTGGCGATCCAATCACCCTTCCGGAAATCGTGCCATTAGATATTCCCCACCTATCTCGATTGAGCTGGGAGCTGGGTTCGCGCGTCGTCGGCGACCGAGACTCCGAACGAATCGGCACGTGGAAACACCGTGGCGATCGCTGGGCGATGGAACTCTTCGACGTCACTACAAACACCGCCATCCTCCGCGTTCGTACATCGGTGGGAAGAGAGCGCTTTTACGGCGCGATCCGATCGGAGGTCGCCGCAGCGCTCCCCGCGATCGAGACCGCGCCGACGTGGCGACGGATCGAGTGATCCCCCGGCACCCCAACCCGAATCGTCCCCATCGACCTCACCCGTCGACGATCGCCTCGTACCGTGCGCCGGTCTGCTTTAGCGTCCCCGTCGAGTAGAGCCGCTGGTGATCGACGGGGAGATACGTCGACGATAGTTCGTCGATCTTCGCGTTGACCGCCTCGTGATCGCGACCGTGGATCATCGTGAACAGATTGTAGGGCCACCCCAGTTCGGGCCGGCGTGGACGGTGATAACAGAGCGTCACGTAGGGAAGTTCGCCGACCGCTTCACCGGATGCGTGGAGGGCATCGTCGGGGACGTCCCAGACGACCATGCAATTGGAATCGAATCCGGTCACGACGTGGTCGACGATGCAGCCGATTCGTTTGATGCACCCGTCGGCCGTGAGCGATTCGATCGCGGCCAACACGTCCCCGATCGGGGCGTCGATCGCCGACGCGATTTCCAGATACGGTGTGGCAGTCAGTGGAAAGCCGTCTTGGATCTCGAGGACGATCTCTCGATCCAGAGCGGAGAGGTCGGCCGCGGCCGTCTCGGAGATTCGAGTCGCCTTGACGCTGGTCGAGCCGAGCGACTCGCGGGCGAACCGATCACCGTTGACGACCGGGAATTCGAGATCGATGTAGAAGTCGGTCAGCATCGGTAACACCAACACCGTACAGCCGGTTTCGGATTCGATCTCGTCGACGATCTCGTCTCGTTTCTCCAGCGAGGCCGCGGTGACGACGAACCACATGTTCCACTCGTGGTCGCGCCGGTAGTTGTGATTCACCTGCCGGTGAGCGTTGATGATCTCGGCGATTTCGTCGAAGCGATCCTCGGGAGCCCGGACGGCGGCGAGCGTCGAAGCGCCGATGACGGGCGGGTTGAGCACCGCCCCGAAACGTCGAAAGATCCCCGAGTCTCGAAGTCGCAAGACGCGATCGAGCG
>CAZLHT010000021.1:8094-10795 GCA_964559185.1 uncultured Natronomonas sp. | reverse complement strand
TTTTCAAGACCAGTCGCAACGGTCAAACCGAATGTCCCTCGGACCACCTATCCACGAACTTCACTTCGACGAAGCACCGAACGTCGAGACGTCTATTCCCGGTCCGAATTCGAAGGAACTGCTCGAACGACAAAAGCAAGTCGACAGCAGCGCGGTCGCGTATCCCAGAGACGTCCCGATCGCGCTCGCAGAGGGCCGTGGTTCGACGCTCGAAGACGCCGATGGAAACGTTTTTCTCGATTTCTTTGCGGGCATCGGCGTGATGAACGTCGGGCACTCGAACCCCTACGTCTTGAACGCGGTGAACGAACAGACGAACGAACTCGTCCACACCATCGATTTCCCGACGGAGGCGCGTCTGGATTTCATCGACGCGCTCGACGAGATCGCTCCCCCCGGTCTTCGGGGGCAAAACCGGATGGTGTTCGGCGGCCCCTCGGGCAGCGACGCGATCGAAGGCTCGATCAAACTCGCGAGACAAAACACCGGCCGACACGGGATGCTCGCCTTCGAGGGCGCGTACCACGGCGGAACGGCCGGCGCCTTGAGTCTCACTGCGGGAAAAGGGTACAAGGAAGGCTACGAGCCACTCCTGAGCGATACCGTCCACGTCCCCTATCCCTATCCGTTTCGAGAGACGCTCTCTGATCACGGCGCAACGGCGGTCTGTCCACGCGAAGACTGCTGTGGGCGGATGTCCTGTGCTCGGTCACTCGAGGCAGTCAAACGAAAGTTCGAAGATCCGTACGGGGGTCACGAGGTCCCCGGCGCCATTTGGGTCGAACCGATCCAGGGCGAAGGCGGCGTCGTCATCCCGCCGAATGGGTTTCTTGGGGGACTTCGAGACATCGCCGACGACAACGACGCGATGCTCATCTTTGACGAGATACAGTCCGGTTTCGGTCGAACCGGCGAGTGGTGGGCCTGTGAGGACTACGGGGTCACCCCGGACGCAATGACGATGGCAAAGGGAATTGGCGGCGCCGGACTCCCGCTCGGTGGGGTAATGTACCACGAGAAATACGATACGTGGGATCCCGGCGGTCACGTCGGTACTTTCCGGGGTAACGTCCCCGCGATGCGGGGTGGAATTGCCGCAATCGAGTACATCCAACACCACAACTTACTCGATCATGCGAAAGAACTCGGCGAGTACATGCGGGCCCGACTCCGCGACGTCCAGAGCCGGTACGTCGGTGTGGTCCGCGGAAAGGGGCTGTTCATCGGCGCGGAGTTCGTCGATGGCGACGGCGCACCCGACAAGGGGCTGGTCAAGTCGGTTCGTACGCGGTGTTACAAAAACGGCGTACTCGTCTGGAAAGCCGGACGCGACGGGAACGTGCTCCGATTGCTCCCGCCGCTTGTAACGACGAAAGACCAAGCCGAGATCGGGATGGATATCATCTGTGATGCGATCCGGGCGGTCACGAAAGAGGCGGCCTGACCACCAGGGTTCGTCACCGTTCTGTGGCCGGCGCTCCCCATGTCGGTCCGGTGGATGAAGCCCACTGACGGACCGGCGTATAGCAGAATCCTTATTATGGACACCCCGGTACGGTCGTCGCGTGGAAGCGATCTTTTCCGACGGGGTCTCGGCGGTGAAAAATGGCATACTGGACCTCTGGAGCGGCGGCCGCGGAAAGGTGCTCACCGCGGTCACAACCGGCTGGTTTCTGTCAATCGGCGTCCGGATGATCTACCCGGTGATGCTCCCGCACCTGCGGTCGGCCTACGGTCTCGATTTGACGAGAGCCGGGCTGCTTTTGACCGTGCTATTTCTCGCCTACGCCCTCGGCCAACTTCCGGGTGGCATGCTCGCGGACCGCTTCGGAGAGCGGGTCACCCTCTCGGTGAGCGCGATGATTTCGGCGGTCACCCTGACCATCGTCGTCACTGCCCGTTCGCCGGTCCTTCTCTTCGCCGGGACCGCACTGGTCGGGTTCGGAACCGCGCTGTATGCGGTCGGTCGCTACACCGTCCTCCCGCGGCTATACACCGACCGTCTCGGTGCCGCAAACGGTGTGACCGCCGCCTCACAGGACGCCGGGCAGTCGATTCTCCCGCCGATCGCCGGTCTGCTCGCGGCGACGTTCATCTGGCAGTACGGCTTTGGATTTACGATCCCGCTTTTCGTCCTTTCGGCGGCCGTCCTCTGGGTAACCGTCCCACCCCGCAGGTCCGACGAATCGGACGAGGACTCCGGATCCCCCTTCGAGACGCTCCGTTCGCTCACGTCGGTGTTGCGCCAACCGTCGATCGTCTACGCGACGGGCGTGTTGATCCTCGGAATGTTCGTCTGGCAGGCGTTTACCAGCTTCTATCCGACGTACCTGATCGAAGAGAAGGGACTTTCGAACGCCCGTTCGGGCCTGCTCTTCGGGACGTTCTTCGCGCTCGGTATCCTCATCAAACCACTCGCTGGAACCGCATTCGACCGGTTCGGTATCCGTTGGTCACTGACGATCGTCGCAAGTGGTCCGACGATTGGACTCGTCGCGCTCCCGTTCGTCGGCAGCCTCAGAGGTCTCGTCGCGGTGACGGCACTCGTCAGCACCTTACTCGGGTTCGCGACCGTCGTCGAGCCGTCTCTACTCAACGCCCTGCCGGAGGAGGTCCGGGGGACGGGATTCGGCGTCCTTCGGTCGGTGGCGTTTACCATCGGGGCGACGAGTCCGGCCATCTTCGGTGCCGCGGCCGACCG
>CAZLHT010000021.1:0-7994 GCA_964559185.1 uncultured Natronomonas sp. | reverse complement strand
TCCACGTCGTCCTCCGGGTTGTACGAATCGACGAGCAGAGACCGCGTTTCGATCTGTTCGTCGCTCTCGACGAGCTCGTCAACGGTTTTGACCGCCCCGGCCGGAATTCCCGCCTCCAGTAGCGTTCCCTCGAGTTCCGTCGCCGAGAACGCCTCGAACTCCGCGATCAGTTCCTCACGGAGCGGTTCGCGGTGTTCGAGGCGGTCGTCGATCGTCTCGAAGCGGTCTTCCTTGAGGAGATCGGGTCGATCGAGGACGTTACAGAGCCGTTCGTACATCGTCTCCGAGAGTGTCGCGACATAAATATCACCGTCCCCGGTCGGGAAGACGCCGTTCGGGGCGCTCCCGATCCCTTTGCCCCCGGCGCGTTCGGGAAGTTCGCCGGTTTGGTCGTAATTCGAAAGCCAGTAGGACATCCACGAGATGGCCACGTCGAAAAGCGAGATATCGATGAGCGTCCCCTCGCCATTCCGGTCTCGCTGACGGACGGCCGAGAGGATCGCGAACGCCGCGTTCGCGCCCGTTCCACAGTCGATGAGGCTCGCCCGGATGCGGGCCGGTGGTCGGTCGGCGTAGCCGGTTATCGCCATCAGCCCGGAGAGCGCCTGAATACACGGATCGTACCCGGGATACGACCGGTAGGGACCAGTTCGTCCGAATCCCGAGAGCGAACAGTAGACGACGGCTTCGTTTCTCTCGACGAGCGACTCGTAATCGAGATCGTACTGTTCGAGGACGCCGGGGCGGAAGCTTTCGACTACTACGTCGGCTTCAGCCGCGATTTCGGTGACTATCGATTTCCCCTCCTCGGTCTTGAGGTCCACACACAGGCTCTGTTTCCCGTGGTTAAACGGCACGAACATGTTGCCGTTCATGAGGTGTCTGAAGTTATCACCTGACGGTGGTTCGATCTTGATGACGGTCGCCCCCATCTCGGCGAGCAGTTGGGTACAGACGGGGCCGGCGATGGACTGTGTGAGATCGGCGACAGTGAGATCGTCCAAGGGCTGCATACAGTCCCAGATGCTTCCGGTTAAAAAATGTCTTCGGGAAAAGTAATGAAAGATGATAGTTTACTCTCGGGCCAACAGTTCGGTAGCCGGCACCGATTTCTCGGGGTGTTCGACGCCGGAGCGACCCAAACGTTATTTATATTCCTATCGGAATCGCGAACCGATGGAACCAGATCGATGCGAAGGGGCTCATCGGAGGCCGTCCCGTCGGACGAGCGTGGCGCTGTCGGAAGATCGCCGGGGCGAACCGGGGACGATGCAATGACCGACGGACCGAACGCGGACGGCCTCGGAGCTCGGTTCGATGCACGGGACGTGCTCGGAACCTGGGTCTCTATCGGACACCCGGCGGTCGTGGAGGCGGCCGCGAGAGCCGACTTTGATTTCGTTCTCGTCGACACCGAGCACACCGAAATGAGCCTCGAAACCGTCGCGGGACTCGTCCGCGCGGCAGCGGCCGCGCCCGGTTCGCTGGGCGTGATCGTCCGGCCCGCCTGGAACGACCCGGTCCGGATCAAGCGGATCCTGGACATCGGCGTCGATGGGATCATGGTCCCGATGGTCGACACCGTCGACGACGCCGAAGACCTGGTGCGCGCGACAAGATACCCGCCGGACGGCGTGCGCGGCGTCGCGTCCGGGCGCGCGGCCGGATACGGGCAGAACTTCGTCGACTACGTCGAGGAGGATCATCGATCGCTGGTCACGATCGCGCAGATCGAGACGCCGACCGGCGTCGAGAACGCCGACGACATCGGGGCACTCGGGGGGATCGACGCGCTCTTTGTCGGCCCCGCTGACCTCTCCGCCTCACTCGGCGTCTTCGCGGAATGGGACGCTCCCGAACTCGCCGACGCTATGGATCGAGTCATCGGGGCAGGGGCGGACGTCGACACTCCCGTAGGGACGCTTGCGGTTCGACAGGCGGACGTGGAGGATCGCATCGAGCGGGGATTCGATTACCTGATCGCGGGCAAGGACACGACGACGCTCATCGAGGCCGGCGAACGGATCCGCGATAGGTACGAGGCCGGCTCCGCCGAGCGCGAGTAGACGGACACCCGACGTTCGAACGACCGGGAGCCGAACACGACGTCGATCGGCTCCGGTTAATCGTTCATCCAGACGCCTGACTGTGGCTCGTAAGGGTCAGTCGGTATCTCCACGAGTGTCGGGCCGTCGCTTTCGATCGCGTCGGCGACGGTCGATTGGATTGCCCCGGGTGTCTCGGCCCGTTCTATGTCGAGACCGAGCCCCTCGGCGACGGTCGTATACGAGACGGGAGTCTCCTCCCAGCCGTACTCCCCTTCATCCATCCGGTAACTCCGGCCGGCCTCCTCGCTGATGATCGCGTAGTCGCTGTTGTTGAGGACGACGACGGTCACGTCGATCTCCTCGTCGGCCAGGGTGTGCAGTTCGTGCAGACACATCAACACCCCACCATCGCCGGTGAGTGCCACGACGTCCTGTTCGGGGTTTGCCAGTTTCGCCCCGATCGCGGAGGGTACGCCCGACCCCATCGTCGCCCATGAACCGGGCGTGACCCAATCGCGGGGTTCGTATGCCGGAAACGCCACCAGTGCCCACAGCCGAAACCCACCCGCGTCGAGGGCGACGATCGCATCCCGCGGCATGCCGGCTCGGATCGCATCCAGCGCCGCGATCGACGTCAGCGGCGCTTGCGTCACCGCCCGCAGTTCCTCGAGCCGGCTATCGACTGACGCTCGCGCGTCGGCAGCGCGCTCGATTCCGGTCTCGCTCGTGATCGACCGTTCGGCCAACCTCCCGTCGAGCGCTTCCAGCGTCCGGGCAGCATCGGCGACGATTCCGACGGCCGGGGCGTAACCGGTGCCGATGTCGTCGGCGTCGAGGGTAATGTGGATCAACGTATCGGGTATCTCGATCGACCAGTGGTGCATGCTGACTGCGTCGAGGTCGGTGCCGACCCCGAGCGCCGCGTCGGCGTCGGCGACGAGTTCCTTCGTCGGCGTACCGGTCCCACCACAGAGCACACCGCCCATGAGCTCGTGTTCGTCGGGAAAGACAGCTTTGCCCTTATAGGTGAGTAACACCGGCGCCTCGAGCCGCTCAGCGACCGCTCGCAGTTCCTTGCTCGCGTCGGCGGCCCGCACGCCGCCTCCGGCGACGATGATCGGCTTCGATGCCCCAGCGAGCAGTGACGCCGCATCGTCGACCTTCGCCTCGGGAACGCCGCTAACGGACCGCGGTTCGGTCCCGCCACGCTCGGCGAGTGAGACGTCCATCTTGAGGAAGTTCTTCGGAATACCGATCCGAACCGGGCCGGTCGGAGCCGTCTTCGCGGTGTCGATCGCTCGCTGGAGTTCCGCGAGGGTGCTCTGGGGCGTCTCGACGGTGATGTTCTCTTTGACGACGTTGTCGTATGTGTCGGGCGGCGTCTCGTGAATCCCGTCGCCACCGCGGATCTCCGGTTCGGTTTCGACGGCGATATGGACGAGTGGAGTGCAGTCGTTTAGCGCGTTCTTCAGCCCGTTCATCGCGTTCATGTCTCCCGGACCTGGGATGACGACCGTCGCAGCTATACCGCCGCTGGTTTCAGCGTACCCCCATGCCTGGTGGGAGACCGCGGTCTCGTGGCGCGCCATCACGAACCGGATGTCGTCGCGCTCACTGATCGACTCGTTTAACGGGAGCGACTGCTTACCGGGGATACCGAACAGGGTGTCGATACCGCTGTCGGTCAGGCAATCGATGATGGCGTCGTTAACGTTCATACCTGTTGTGCGAAAGACAGTAGTGTAAAGCTTGAGGTCACCAAATGAGCCGGCGAGTCGTCTACGACCGCGTCATAGTCGGGGTGTCGTTTTTGTTCCCCGGTGGCGAGATGCGACCATGGACGATCCCGAAAGCGTGTCTTCGAACAGTCCGGACGGGACGAAAATTATCTACTGGCGGCGAGCCCCGGCGGATGCAACCGAAGTGGTCGTTTTCGTCCACGGCGCGACCTACGGCGGTCGCAGCGCGTTCGGTCCGACGGGCTTTTCGTGGCTTGAGGCGGTTGCGGCGGACGGACGAGCCGCGTACGCGCCCGACATCCGTGGATACGGTGACTCCGAGCGCCCCCCCGAACTCGACGCACCGAACGACGACAACCGACCGGTGGTCCGCGCGTCGACGGCCGCCCGAGACGCGGCCGCGGTCGTGGCCGACGCCGCCAGGTCGTACGACAGGGTCCATCTCGTCGGTTATTCGTGGGGAACGATCATTGCCGGAGTTATGCTGACCGAACTCGGCCTCAACGTGGCGTCGCTCGTCCAGTACGCGCCCGTGTACAATCCCTCGGCCGAGAGTCGCGATCACTTCTCGCTCGGAGATCCGCCGCCGGCGTTCCGCGTGGTCTCGAAAGCCGACGCCCGACGGCGTTGGGCCGAACAGCGGCCGGATGAGGACGTTCCGGACGCCGCCTTCGAGGCCTTCTGGGAGACGCTCGGCATGTCCGGACAGAGAGTCGGCGAGGGTGAGATACGTGCCCCCAACGGAACGATCGTCGATCTCACCGCCGCGGTAGACGCGCCGTTATACGATGCGGGCGCCATCGACATCCCCACGCTCGTCGTCCGTGGTTCGTTCGATACGTCCTCGATGCGGCCCGACGCGCTGGGCCTCTACGACGACGTCGGGGCGGCGGACAAAGCGTACGTGGAAATCGCCTGCGGGACTCACTTTCTGCAGTTCGAATCGAACCGAACCGTGCTGTACGAGGCTGTCCAGCGTTTTCACGACCGGATCTGAGACGGCCTGTTGTCGTCTCCTGGCGGCAATCGTCGAACCGCTATGGCGGTCATGGGTGACAGGGTACAACGATCCGTAAGAGACGCAGATCGGAATCGACCCGACGCTTATCTACCCTTGAACTCCGGTTCGTAGTCCTCCTCTGAGAACGCGCGAGTTCCCTTCTGAAAGTCCTCGGTGCCGCGGAGCGACAAAAAGAGCTGCTCGTCGTACGTTCGACCCTCCTCGAGGCCGGTCTCGGTCGCCATGCGGGCGGAGTCTTTGATCGCTTGTACCGACAGCGGCGGCTTCGAGGCGATCTTCTCGGCAAATTCTCGAACGGCATCGTCGAGATCGTCTTCGTAGACTCGGTTGACGATGTCGAGTTCGTCGGCGCGTGACGCGGAGATGTGATCGCCGGTGAGCGCGATCTCTTGGGCGACCGCCGGGTTATTCAGCCGACTGATGAACTGGACGCCGCCCGCACCGGGGAGGATGCCGAGATCGACCTCCGGGAGGCCGAACCGAGCGTCTACGTGGGCAAATCGGAGATCACACGCCATCGCGGTTTCGAGTCCGCCGCCCAGACAGTACCCCCGGATCTTCGCGACGATTGGGACTGGAAAATCCGTGATGAACTCGTAGTGATCCCGTCCGGAACTCGCGGCAGCGTGTTCGTCGGAGAATTCATTGATGTCGGCGCCGGCACAGAAGTTGTCCTCGGCGCCCTCGAGGATGACGACTCTGAGTGCGACGCCGTCGTGGCCGTCGTTCTCGGCTTCGAGACACTTCAGGCCAGTGATGACGTCGCTACGGAGCTGTTCGTTGAGTGCGTTCAGCGAGTCGGGACGGTTCAGCGTGAGCCGGCCGACGCCGGTCCGTTCGTCGAACTCGACGACGGCCGTTTCGAACTCTTCGCGCATGGACGGACGGGCGTCCGGAGCGAGTAAATACTTACTGCAGCGAGACCCCGTCGACGGTCGCGGTGCGGACCCGCCATGCGTCGCATCGACCGAACCGATCAAGACCGTCCGGGGCTAAGTGCTCACGTGTATCGGATGAGAGACGATCGATGGACCCCGCTGGGAACGCTTTTCGAGGCCGAACGGCAGTTCCACGAACTCATGCCCGTCAGAGACGTCTACAGCAAACTGTTCTTCAGATCGATTCTGTGGTTCGCGATCTTCAGTCTCGCGTATACGCTCATCACCGGGCTGTGACCGCTGGCACCCGGGGATCGACGCGAGGGGGACGCAGATTCGCCATGCCGAATCGGACGCTTGTGACGTCGGGAGCTATATGAATGCTGCTCGTGTGGCTCCGGACATGACGTCGAAGGAAACAGACCGTATGGAAGCGTTACTGAAAAAACGGCCGGGGGCGGGGATGGACCTCACGACCGTGCCGGTGCCCGAACCGGACCCCGACGAGGTCCGGATCCGCGTCGAGTCGGTCGGGATCGACGGGGGCGCCGAGGCGCTGATCTACGACTGGCACGAGAGTAAACACCACTACGCGAACGAGCTCCCCCAGCTGTTCGGCCACGAATTCGCCGGGACGGTCGATGCGACCGGATCGAACGTCGACTCGATCGAGACGGGAACGCGCGTCGCGGTGGAGCCGATCATCGGCTGTGGTCACTGTCGACACTGCCTAGACGGCGCGTTCGCCATCTGTCCGGATCGGCGTATCGTCGGTCTTCACCCGGCTCTGGAGGGCGCGCTCGCGGAGTACGCCGTCGTCCCCCGGGACTCGATCTACCCGATCGGCTCGTTGACCCCCGAGACCGGCGTCTTCTTGGAGCTTCTGGGGCTGGCCGTCCACGGCATCGAGCGATCGAAATTCGAACCCGGCGATAGTGTCGCCATCACCGGCCCCGGCCCGGTCGGTATCGGTGCGCTCGTCGCCGCCGTCGCGGGCGGGGCTGCCTCGGTGACCGTCGTCGGCGCCGAAGTGGACCGCGGGGATCGACTCCCACTCGCCCGAGAACTGGGCGCGACGCGAACGATCGTCGCCGGCGAAATCGACGGCGAACTCAAGACGGATGTCGACGTGCTCATCGAGGCCTCGGGCCACCCCGATTCGCTCTCGCTGGCGTCGTCGATCCGTCGCGGCGGCGAACTCGTGCAGATCGGAATCTATCACGGTGAGGGGGCGGTGCCGATCGATCTCACACGGCTCGTCCGACGGGGCGTCTCCGTGACGACGGTCTACGGCAGACGCGATTCGAGTTGGCGACGCGCGATCGCGATCGGGGAAAACGCCGACCTGTCGCCAGCGATCGGTCCGTCGTTCCCGCTGTCGGACTACAAGGCGGCCTTCGACGCGGCCCGACAACGCGAGGGAATCAAGATCACGCTCTCGCCCTCGCCCTCGTGAGGTGTTCATGCGGAGCCAACCATCCCTGCCCCGACCGGATTCGGCGGGAGTACTCGTCTCGGTCGGTGAGAACCGCCTCCGGCCCGGCATCGACCGTGCGTGGGAGAGGGTGGCCGTCCCGCATCCGATGGAGGCGCAGTGTGGCTGTCGCCCAAGGTATATTACATTGAGGCCGTGACATCGGATACATATGGTCGTTGACATCGACGATATCGAGACTGTAGCAGTGGTCGGTGCGGGACAGATGGGGCGGGGAATCGGTGCCGTCGCGGCGCTGGCGGGATACGAGACGGCGCTCACCGACATCGACGAAACCCAACTCGAGGAGGCGGCCGAGGAAATCGAGTGGTCCTACGACAAGAGCGTCGAGAACGAGGCCGCAAGTGAGAGTGAGACAGCCGCGGCGCTCGAGCGACTCAGCTTTACCACCGATTTCGAGACAGCGGTCGATGACGTGGATTTCGTCACCGAGGCGGCCGCCGAACGGCAGGCGGTCAAACGGGACATCTTCTCGGATCTCGATGAGACAGCGCCAGACGAGGCCATCCTCGCGACGAACACATCCGGGCTCAATATCACCGACCTCGCCGAAACGACCGCGACTCCCGAGCGAGTGATCGGCACCCACTGGTTCAATCCACCGATGCTGATGGAACTCGTCGAGGTGATTATGACCGAACACACGCCGAATGGGGTCGCCGACACCGCTGAAGCGCTCATCGAATCGTTCGATAGGACGCCGATCCGATGTAAAGTCGACATCCCTTCGTTCATCGTCAACCGGCTCATGCGGCCCTACGGCGAGACACCGGCGTGGATGGTCTACCGGGGCGAATACTCTATCGAGGAGAT
>CAZLHT010000020.1:0-11016 GCA_964559185.1 uncultured Natronomonas sp. | reverse complement strand
TGAAGGTGACGCGGTAGACCTCGTTGCCGTCGCCGTCCTCGGTGACGAGCGTCGGCGCTTCCGAGACCGAACCGCCCAGCTCGGCCACGATTTGCTTTGCGATCCCCCCTCCCATCCGGTTCGTCGAGATCTTCATGTCGACGCCATCGGCGGTCCGCTTGATCTCGGTGATGAAGGCGTTTCGATCCCCCGTCGCTTTCCGGTCTGCGACGTGGGATTCGGCGATCTCCACGGCGCGGTCGTTCTCCCCGGTCGTCGGCGTCCGGTCGGTGCCGCGAACCTGAACGATGCTCGCGTAGTAATCGCCCGCGATCCGACCGCACCGGTCGCAGGTCTCTCTGGCGATGTACACCGGAACCGTGACCTCCTCGGAGAGGTGGGTGTTCCTCACGCGGCCGGTGAACAGACAGTGCATTCGAATCGTGTTCGGGTCGACCTGTTCGGGTTCGACGCCCCACTCGACATCGTCGGCCTCGACGTGGACCCCGAGCCGCTCTGCGGTCTCTTCGATCGCGACGTCGGTGTAATCGCGTGCGCCGACGTCGACCCAACGGTTCCCGCGGTGAAGCGCTCCGCACTGGCTGCAGACCCGTATCTCGAGGCGATCGGGCGCGTCGACGAAATCGAACTTCTCGAAGTAACACCCGTCGCAGAGGACGGCGTCGGGATCGGTCGACCCGCCCGGCAGATCGGCTTCGGGTGATCGCTCGATCGGATCACCACACCGCGGACAGAACGTCCCCGAACGTGACCCGGAACTCATTGCCGTCCCGTAACTGCCCGAGGCGGTTAAGCGGTCCGGCCCGTAGCTATCGTGAGCGATCCGTGAGATACGAGTCTCGCTCGCCGAGCGAATCGTCCCGATCGAGGCCGGCGGACAGGAGTGTCCGTTCGCCCTTCCGGAGGTGCTCGTGTAGGGTCGCCCGAGTGATGTCCAACGAATCGGCGAGTTCGCCGCTTTTGATCCGACGGGGCCACTCGTAGTACCCTCGATCGAGGGCCTCGCGTACCACCGTCCGCTGTCGGTCGGTCAACGAGGAGTCTACACCGCCGTCGAACTCCTCCAGTTTGCCGAGCGTCACGGTTCCGAACGTCGAGAGGTCCTCGAGTATCGCCTTCAGATCCTCCCGGCGAAACGTCAACACGTTGTACTCCCGATGGGTCCCCCGAACCGTATTCGATCGCCGGAGCGTGCCGTGATTTCGATAGATCGCCGAGTACGCACCACACGAGGGCTTCGTGACGAGGAGGTTCACTTCGTCCAGACGCTCGACGTGCTCGACGTGATCGGCGGTTTCGAGGTCCCGCTGGTAGGCGTCGGCGTCCTCACCCCCACGAAGGACGAACGTCACCGAGCCATCTCGAACTTCCTCGATTTCGATCGGAACTGGACGTTCGGCGTCGGCAGTGAGCCGGCGCAGAATGCATTCGCGCTGTTGTTCGAAGTGGATCTTCGCGGTGAACATCTCGGCGCTCCAGTCTCGATGTCGATAGCTGGGAACAAAAACCCCCGTCCAGGACGTTCATCTCGATGGTACCTTCCCCCCCATGAGCAAATTCGAACTGTGCGTCCGTGGCGGTGGTAACTCACGGGCCCTTGAGCGTACCCCCGAGACGCTCTCGCGATCCTCGATCGGAGATCACGACGGTCGTCGGATTGACCCAAGAAGGGCCAACACGTGTTGGGATAATTCTTACCCTCCACTCACGACATTTTGTGTATGCTGATACCATATGACATATAATCTCGGCGTGGACGTAGGGGGCACATTCACCGACGTCATCGTGTTCGATGAGGACACACACGAACTCACCACCGAAAAGGTTCTCTCGACCCCCGAAAACCCGTCAGAAGGGGTTCTCGACGGGATCGAGGCGGCGACGCAGAAGGCGGATACATCCGTTTCTGAACTCGATCTCCTGTTCCACGGGATGACGGTTGTGACGAACATGCTGTTGGAGGAGACGGGGTCTCGCGTCGGTCTCATCACGACGGAGGGCCACGAGGACATACTCCACTTGGCCCGCGCCTGGACGCCCGGTCCGCTGTACGGCTGGATGGGAATGGACAAACCGGATCCGCTCGCCGACCTCGTCGACACCCGGGGGGTCGCCGGATCGATCGGCGCGCCGGACGGGACCGAAACCGAACCGCTCGACGAAACGGCCGTCCGGGAGGCCATCCGGGACCTCGACGCGTCGGGCGTCGAATCACTCACCGTCGCGTTACTCAACGCATATCTCAATCCGATTCACGAAGAGCGAGTCCGCGAGATCGTCGCCGAGGAGGCCCCTGAGTTACCGGTGTCGATCTCCTCGGAGATCGTCCCCGAGTACGGCGAGTACGAACGGACGCTCACCACAGTCATCAACGACTACGCCCGCCCACAGGTGATCAGGTATCTCGACGATCTCGATGAATCCCTGGAATCGGCCGGATCGACGGCGAAGATGAACGTGGTTCGCTCGGACGGCGGACTGATGAGTTCGGGGGCCGCGAAGGAACGACCCGTCGAGCTGGCGCTGTCGGGACCGAGTGGAGGCGTCGTCGGCGCGGCGACGATCGCCGAAAAGAAGGGCGTTCCGGACGTGTTGACGCTGGATATGGGCGGGACGTCGACCGATGTCTCGCTCGTCGAGGACGGGACGCCCGAAACGAGTCGACAGACGAAGGTCGGCTATCGGGAGTTCAAATCCCGGTCGGTCGACGTGAACACCGTCGGCGCAGGGGGCGGGTCGATCGCCCGAGTACAGCTGAACGGGTCACTACAGGTCGGCCCCGAAAGCGCCGGTGCCGACCCGGGTCCGGCTTGCTACGGACGAGGCGGCGACGAACCGACCGTTACCGACGCGAACGTCGTATTGGGTCGGATCCCTCCGACGGTTCGGCTCGGCGGGCGGATGGACCTGGACCGGGAAGCGGCCGACGACGCGATACGGACGATCGCCGACGAGCGCGACAGTTCGGTTGAGAAAGCCGCACAGGCGATCCTCGATATCGTCAACGAGAACATGCACGGTGCGCTTCGGGTCGTCTCCGTCGAGCGCGGCTACGATCCCCGGGAGTTCGGGCTGGTCGCCTTTGGCGGCGCTGGACCGATGCACGCGAACGCGTTGGTCGACGTGATGGATGCGTATCCGCTCGTCGTCCCGCCGGGACCGGGCGTTATGTCTGCGTTCGGATTTCTCACGTCGGACATCCAAAACGAGTTCGCCGAAACGTACCTCGAGACGGATCTCGACGTCGACGGGACGGACGTCCACGACGAGTTCGTGACGCTTCGCGGAGAGGCGACGGAGTGGCTCGATTCCGAAGGCGTCGCCGGGGAAAACCACACCTTCGAGTACTACGCGGAGTGTCGGTACTTCAGACAGGATATCCGGATGTCGATTCCCGTCGACATCGACAACCTGCGGAGCGAGACCGGACTCGCCGAGATCAAAGAGGAGTTCGAAACCCGCCACGATCGCCGGTTCGGGTTCACGCTCGATGCGCCGCTCGAAATCGCCAACCTGAGGGTTATCGGGAAGGGAACCGTCCAGGGCGTCACCATCGAAGAACGAGCGCTCGCCGGAACTGACCCGAGCGCCGCCCTCGTAGAGACCACCGACGTCTACTTCGACGACGCCTACCGTGACACGCCGGTCTACGATCGGACCGAACTACGACCGGGCACCGAGTTGTCCGGGCCAGCCATCGTCGTCGACGACGACTCGACGGTCGTCGTTCAACCCGACCATCTGGCGACGATCGACCGATATGCGAACATCGAGATCAACCGAGGTGAGACGAGATGAGCACCGACACACCCGACTTCGTCGGGGACCACGACATAGACCAGACCACGCTCGACATCATCGAAAATACGCTCGCGAACACCCGCGATGAGATGGACCGCGTCGTAGAGACGACCGCGATCAGCCCGGTTATCCGCGAGCAATCGGATCAGTTCCCGCTCATCGCCGACCCGAAGGGGCGGATGGTGATGGGACAGTTCGGCTCCGCGATCGATACGATCGTCGAGAATTCGCCGTTCGAGGTCGACGACCTCGAGGACGGCGACGTAATCGCCACCAACGACCCCTACATGTGTGCCGGTGCGGTCTCACACACGCCGGATATGCTCTTGCTCCGGCCGATCTTCTACGACGGTGATCTCGTCGGCTACTCCAGCCAGTGGGGGAATCTGATGGACGTCGGCGGGAAGACGCCCGGCAGTATGCCCGTTCGGGCGACGAGTATCTTCGAGGAGGGAATGCGGTTACCGCCGGTCAAACTCTACAAGCGCGGGGAATTCGACGACGAACTCCTCGCGACGTTCGCTCACAACACCCGGCTCCCCGAGCACGCCGAGGCGGATATCAAGGCACTCGCCGCTGGAACGAAGGCCGCCGAAACGCGCGTGCACGAACTCTGCGATCGGTTCGGCAAGGGGACCTACCTCGAGGGCTGTGAGGCGATACTCGATCGGACCCGTGACGGGATGATAGCCCTCGTCCACGAGTTCATCCCGGAGGGCGAACGGTACACCTTCGAAGATTACGTCGACGACGACGGGATGGGGAACGGCCCGATCAAACTCCACCTCGAGATTTACCGGGAGGGGGAGACGGTCTACCTCGATTGGACGGGGACCGACGAGCAAGTACCTGGGACGGTAAATTTCCTGCTGAACGAGAAGATGTTCAAGATGTTTACCGGCGTCTTTCTCATCATGGCCTTCGATCCTCTCCTCACGTTCAACGACGGGTACTACGACCTCTTCGAGGTCACGCTGCCGGAGGGATCGGTCGTCCAACCCGAATTCCCGGCAGCGCTCGGCAACCGCTTGCCGATGATGGCCCGGCAGTTCGACGTGCTTCAAGCCACGTTTTCGAAGCTCATTGACGGGTTTTCGGTCGCCGGCAGCTACGGCACGTCGCCAAACTTGGTCTATGCCGGCACGGACTCGGAGGGCAACGACTTCCAGATGCTTGAGATCCTGTACGGAGGGATCCCCGCACGCCCCGGCGGAGACGGCCTCGACGGGCACTCGTGGTGGCCGCTGTTCCGGACGGTTCCGGCGGAGTACCAGGAAGCGTACTACCCGATGGCGATCGACGAGTACAGCACCCGGACCGACACCGGTGGCGCGGGCACCTTCCGCGGCGGCCACGGGATCACAAAGGTGTACACCTTCGAGGAGTCGGGGGCGATCACCTTCCAGGACGACCGCGCCCACACGTATCCGTGGGGTGTCGACGGCGGCAAGCACGCGAAAACGAGCGAAAAGCTGCTGATCCGCTCCGACGGGAGCCGGGAGGAACTCCCCTCGAAGGTGGAGAACGTCGCCGTCGAAGCCGGCGATAAGCTCGTCTTCAGCACCGCCGGCGGCGGCGGGCTTGGCGATCCGCTAGAACGCGACCCGGAGGTGGTCGCCGCGGACGTTCGGCGCGGGCTCGTCACCGCGGCGGCCGCCGAGTCGGAATACGGCGTCGTTCTCGACGAGGGCGCGGTCGACGAGGAGGCGACCGGCGTACGTCGGTCCACAATCCGAGACGAACGCGAGGAACTATCGGAGTTCGACTACGGCCCGCTCCCCGACGACGACGAACTCGCGTCGGCGATCGCGGCCGAACGCCGAGAGTTCGAGGATCGGAACCGGTGACGCACCGATGACGTCGGAAATCGATCTGACGGCCGAGATCGAGGAGCGCTACGGGGTTGGCGAGTTCGGCGAGCGGGTAGGAATCGGTGAGCGACCCGCCCTTATCGTTGTCGACCTCATCAACGCCTTTACGGATCCCGAGGCGGGGCTCGGATCCGACGTCGAGAGCGTTCTCGATCGGACCGCCGAACTGCTTTCGGAGTTCCGCGAGCACGACCTCCCTCGGTATTTCACCACCATCGCCTTCGAGGATTCCTACGGTGACGCCGGCCGTTTCATCGAGAAGGTTCCGGCCCTCCGGGAACTCCGACTCGATACCGAGGCCGTCGAGGTCGACGACCGCGTCGCGCCGATCGGAGACGAACGGGTCATCCTCAAGAAGTACGCCAGCGCGTTCTTCGGGACCGATCTGAGTACGGAGCTGACGAGCAACGGGGTCGATACGCTCGTCATCGCAGGCGTCACGACGAGCGGTTGTATCCGGGCGACGGCCGTAGACAGTCTCCAGTACGGCTACCGGACGGTCGTTCCTGCGGACGCCGTCGGCGACCGCGCCGAGGGGCCTCACAAAGCGAACCTCTTCGATATCGACGCAAAATACGGCGACGTCGTCGCGACGACGGACGTTATCGATCGTCTCGGCTGAGTGGATACCGGTGGGGCCGCCGCCGTAACCGAATCCCGTTCATCGATACCCCTCGGTCAGACGTTCGACGTACTTCGCGACCACGTCGACTTCGAGGTGGACCGAATCGCCGATCGATTTCGAGGAGAGTGTCGTCAGTTCGTAAGTCGCGGGGATGATTGCGACGGTGAACTCGTCTCCCCTTTCACGCAACTCCGCGACCGTCAGCGAGATGCCGTCGATCGCGATCGAGCCCTTTTCGACGACGTATCGTTCCAGTTCCTCCGGCAACGAAAAGCCAAACGACCAGTCGTCCCCCAACTGTTCGATCTCGGTTACCTCGGCGACGCCGTCGACGTGTCCCTGGACGAAGTGGCCGTCGAAGCGAGCGTCGGCCGGCAGCGCCCGTTCGAGGTTGATGACGTCGTCGATTTCCACGTTATCGAGATACGTTCGTTCGAGCGTCTCCTCCGAAAGAAACAGTTCGAAGCTCTCGGTGTCGAACGCTTCGACGGTCAGACACGCTCCGCACACCGCAACGCTTTGGCCCCGTTCGAGATCAGGACTAAAGGGTGCCGTGACGCGGATCCGTCGCCCCTCGTCGGTGTCCTCGACGGCGGCGATTTCGCCGGTCGCCTCGACGATGCCGGTGAACATACCCGGCGTTAGGTCGGTGGGGTCGAAAGGCTGTCGTCATCGGTTCGTTATCCTCGAACGGCGGCTTTTTTGCTCGTCGTCGCCGACGGGTCGATAGATGAACCTGCTCGACACGATCGCGCTCTTTGGGGCGGTCGTCCTCGCAGCGCCCATCGGCCTCCTGGGGATCGAGTTCCTCGTCGACGGACGAACCCTCCTCGGGATTGGATTTCTCGCCGTCGCGCTCGCACTCGTCGTGGGCAGCTATCTCAAGCCGAGTGTGAGCGGGATCGTGGCGGGAACCGTCCTCGATAGGGCCACCGTCGACGAGAGCCACGACGAGGAGGCCTATAAGGACTGAGCGAAAAGAACGGATATGGCTCTCGGAATCGTTCGAACCCTGCAGCTCGCCGCGACCCTCGTCGTCGTGGGCCCCGTCGGATTAGTGGGGCTGTTCAACCTCCTCGGGGGTGAATACGCGCTCGGGGCGTTCTTTCTCGCGGCCGCGGTCGGGCTCGTGTTCGTCAGCGAATACGTGTACCTTCGGCTGACGGATCGAACGGTCGGACGCGTACGCCGGCTCAAAAATATCCGTGGCGGGCGCGGCGACGAGTGAGCGCGATTATTCCTCGGCGAGAGCGGTCCGGACGCGCCGTTTGATGTGGGCGAAATCGAACGGCGGCCGGCTGTCAGGATCGATCGGATCCACTCGACAGACGATGAGTTCGGCGTGATCGCTTCCGATCGCCTCGCGATACGCCCGTTCGAACGCTTCGTCGCTTCCCACTTCGGTCGCGGGGACGCCACAACCCTCAGCGACGGTAACGAAATCCGTCGTCGAGGAGTGACTCGGCTGGCCGCCGGTCGTCCCGTAGACGGCGTTGTCCCACAGGACGACGGTGAGGTTCGGCGGGTCGACGGTCCCGATAGTCGAGAGCACGCCGAGCGACATGAGGAGCGAACCGTCGCCCTCGAAGACGACGACGGGGTCATCGACGGCGATAGCGAGGCCCAGCCCCGTCGGCGACGTCACACCCATGCTCCCCCACTGGTAGAAGTTCCGATCCCGGTCCTCTACCCCTGCGAGCACGTAGGAGGCGACGCCGAGGTTCGAGACGGCCACCGCGTCAGGGGTGGCCTCGAGGATAGCTTCGGTGCAGGCGAACTGATCTGCCCGTCCGTCTCTGTCCGTCATTTCGATTCCTCCTTGTAGCCGGTCACGGTCGTCTCCATAAGGAGCACGTACGGCGTTTCGGTCGAAAACGCGGTTTCGGCGGCCATTTGCACCCGCTCTTCGACGTCGCCCTCGTCGTAAATCGAGTGGTTTCGGACGTTCACGGCGTCGAGCAGCTCCGGCATGTTGTACCCCGACGAGACCTGTGCGAGATTGAACTCGCCGAGGTCGCCGCGCCGTGTCACGATTCCGACGAATGGAAGCCGGGCGGGCACGCTCAGAGAGGAGAGCGCGTTGAACGTGTTCGCCAGCCCACTCGATTGACAGAGCAGCGCGCCCCGTTTCCCGCCGAGCCAGGCACCCGAGAGGACGCCGACCGCCGCTTCCTCTCGCGTCACGAGCACCGTCTCGAAGGCGTCGTCGTCTTGTGCTGCCTCGACGAGTGGAGAGATTACCGTATCGGGGAGATACGCCACCATCTCGACATCCGTCCGTTTGAGCCCGTCGATCGCCTGATCGATCCATGTCATTGTATATCCATCCCGTGCCAACCGAACTCGAGGCGGAACAGGATACTCTCAACTTTACACGGCGTCTTATCAATATGTGGGTGTCGTAATCGCTGTGAAGTCGTACAACGGGTACGGTTGGGTTTCAATCGGCTTCGAGTTGTGCCCCGCCCTCTTGGGCTCTCGTCAAAAGCGCCTCGAGTTCGTCGTCAACGTATTCGTTGTACAGGAGGACGTCGATCGGCAGCGTCGGTGCGCCGTCGACCAGCCCCTCCAGCAAGACGAGCCGCTCTCGTGCGCGGGACATGCCGACGTAGAAGACGCGTCGCTCGTTATCCGTCATCGTCGGGACCGGGTCCGACCGTTTCGTGAACTCCTCGACGCCCGGGACGGCCTCCGGATCAGCGACGGAGGCCGCCATCTGCTCGACGACTTTCTCCGTGAGATCCGTCGCGACGAAGACGTGGTCGGCCTCCCGACCCTTCGCGGAGTGGATCGTCCCGAGCCGGATCCGATCGGGATCGAAGCCGCGGTAGTTGCCGCTGAAGTACGCGTCGACGGAGCGTTCCTGGAAGTTCGAAACGCGGGTGAGCATATCGGCCGCCGAGGCCGGTCCGGGAGCGAACGGCGCGTGCTCGCCGACGAAGTCGGGGGCGACTTCGAGATCGGTGAGGTCGTCGACGCCCTCAGCGTCTTCGAGTTCCTCGAGCGCGTCGAAGTACTCATCGCGCTCGGCGGTTCCGAAGGCGCTGTCGGCGAGCATCTCCCCGAGCCGTCTGGCCTGTAAGCCGTCGATCGACTCGCTTCGGTCCAGCGCCTCGATCGCGTAAACGTATCCGCGAAGCCTGTCGGTCCACATCCGCTGATCCGTCAGCGAGGTGAATGGAATCCCCTCGCCGATGAATTCGTCCATGAACTGGAACATCTGATATCGGGCTCGAAACAGGCACATGACGCTTCCCTCCTCGTCCTCGTCGAGGGTCATCCGCACGTTTCGGACGAGATCGAGCATCGACGGCGAGGGGACGGCCTCCACGGAGCCACCTTCTTTTCGCGGCTTGAGATCTTTGTCCTGGCGCTTTTCGATGTGGCTGATCTGGGTGTTGACCACGTTCAAAATTCGGGAGGGGAGGCGGTAACTGTTCGGCAGCACGATGTCCTCGTCCACCACCTCGTCCAACAGGAGGTTCGGATCGGCACCCTGCCACGCGTAGACGACCTGGTCGTCGTCGCCGGCGATGAGTACCGACTCGACGTGCGGCTTCCACTCCTCGTAGACGCCGTACTGTAGCGTCGTGATGTCCTGAAACTCGTCGATGACGAGGTGATCGACGCTCGGCACCAGAGAGCGCTGCTTGACGCGTTCGAGCATGTCGGCGAACCCGACGACCCCCTCCTCGCCCTTGAACGCTCGCCAGGCTCGAATCACTTCGGGGATGTCGACGCGATCGTCGTCGCTCGTCCAGGTTGGCGTGTACTTGTTGCCGGTCTGGGCCCTGTCGTCTATCTCCGGCGGCAGTCGGACCTCAGCCTCGTTCCACTTGAAGGGAACGTCGTACCAGTCTGCGACCTCCCGTTCGGTCCGTTGGAGCCACTGGGAGGTGGCGATTATCTTGTTACCGAGCGTCGTCGATCGCGCCGAACGGCGTCGAGCGGATTTGTTCTCGTCTTCGAACTCAAGGCCGTACTGCTTGCAGAATTCCTCCTTGTGTTTTTCGCCGACGACGTCGCCACGAGAGAGGTTCAACAGCTCGTACGCTTTCGCGTGCATCGTACAGACGTTACCGCGGAGCGACTTCGGTGAACAATCGAGTCGCTCGGCCAGCCGATCGCGTACCTCGGAGGCGGCGGCTCGGGTGTACGAGACGATCAAAATATCCCTGATGTCGACGCCGTCGTCCAACATCCCGTCGACGCGGTCGAGTAACGCCGTCGTTTTCCCGCTCCCCGGCCCCCCGAAGAGTCGAGTTACGTGGGTGGAATCGGCCATTACCCGCGTAATGCCGCCCACAATTATAAATCACGTGATCGACAGGACCGGTCGTCCATCCGGTATTCGGGATTTCGCTCCGTTCGAACGATCTCTGCAAATATCGATCGGTCTAGTTCGGTTGCCAGCCGCAGACCGAACAGACGGAGGCGTCGAGACCGTGGAGCCCACCGCAATCAGGACAGCGTTTCTTGTTGTAGTCTTGCTCCCAGGCGGCCGTGCCGTGGTCGTGACCCCGTTCGTCCAAGAACTCGTCGAAGATGTCGTTTGCGGTCGCCATACGGGGTACACTTCCACGAGATCGATAATAAAGTCTGTGGTAGTTTTACCCACGGTTCGTTGTCACGTGGCAGGTGTGGTACCGGCGTCTTTTCCCCGACGCCTCCGTACCGTTCGTATGAACACGACGAGAGCGCTTCCGTTCGAGCACCGTG
>CAZLHT010000019.1:0-11132 GCA_964559185.1 uncultured Natronomonas sp. | reverse complement strand
CGATTATCGCCCGGCGCGATCCCGGAGTCATCGTGATGATCTCGGTCACGTCGCCCTGCATCACGACGTTGTATCCCTCCGGAGTCACGCCCGCCTGTTCGAGCAGATCCCGGATATCGGAGAGATTCACCGAGCGGCCGTTGAGATAGTAATAGGAGTAATACGTCTCCTCGTCGGTTTGTTTGACCCGCCGGCGAACGGATATCTCCTCCGTATCGCCGACGTCCTCCGTGCCGGCCGCGGAGATGACCTGTTGACGGCTGAGCGTTCCGTCGCTGTTGTCCAGGATGACCTCGACCGACGCTTCTCGCTCGCCGGAGAACTCGTTCGCCTCGTCCTCGTGACCGGGATTGTATATGAGATCGGTCAGCTTCTCCGCGCGGATACCCGACGTTCGGGCCAGTCCGAGCGCGAAGAGCACTGAATCGATGATGTTCGACTTCCCGGAGCCGTTCGGACCGCTTATCGTGGTGAAATCTTCGTACAGGGGGAGCCGGGTCTTGCGGCCGAAGCTCTTGAAGTTGTCGAGGACGAGTTCCTTGAGGTGCATGACGTCGGGTCAGGCGACGATGATATCGTCGCCGGGTCCGGAGTCCGCGGATTCCTCCCCGTCGGACTCCGCCGCCGCTTCGCCGTCCGTCGTGACCCCGCCGTCGGCCGACGATTCGATCGGCTCGTCTCGATCCCGTCTCGCCGCACGTCCCTCGATGATCTCCGGCTCGACGCCGGTTTCGTCCTCCACCGCTCTCAGTCGCTCCTTCGTCTCGACGAGTTCGTCCGTCAACCCATCGACCGTCGCCTGGAGCTTTCGGACGTTGGCCTCGAGTTCTTCCACTCGGTTCCCGGACATACATCGGTTTCCTCCCTCCGAACGTATAAATGTGCGTCAGACGTTCTCATTGAACCGACACGTCGCCGATTTCGTCCTCTGCTGTGACGTGGTGATCACGCCGGAACGAGTCTGACGACCGGGGCGGAATCGTCGTCGACGGCGACGTAGAGATGTCCGGTATCGGGCGCCGTCTCGACCGCCCGGATCCGCCACCCGCGACCATCGAGAAGCCGCTCGGGATCCTCGACGTCGCGCCCATCGACGGCGAAGCGGCCGAGGTACCTCTCGGCCAGATTCCCGACGAACAGGTCGCCGCGCCACTCGGGGAACGCCTCGCCGCGGTAAAACGCCGCTCCCGATGGTGGGAAGCCGCCGGTACCGCACTCCCAGTAATACACCGGCGGTACCAGATCGTCTCGCTCGGCCGGCGAGTCGCCGACGGGGTCGTCCGTGCCGTAGGCACAGGCGTAGCTCGCGATCGGCCAGCCGTGGTTGCCGCCGCGCTCGACGACGTTGATCTCGTCGCCGTCCTGCTCGCCGTGCTCGCTCTGCCAGAGTCCCCCGGTCTCGGGATGGACGGCCATCCCCTGGACGTTTCGGTGGCCGAAACTGAAGATCGTGTCCCGAACGCCCGCTTCGCCGACGAACGGGTTGTCGTCCGGTACCGAACCGTCCGATTCGAGCCGGAGTGTGGTACCGAGTTCGTTCGTCGTGTCCTGTGCGACGTGATCGGGACCGAAATCCTTGAACTGCCGATCGCCGACGGTCAGATAGACCATTCCGTCGTCGCCGAAGACGACCCGAGAGCCGTAGTGGGCGTCCGAATCGACGAACGGTTCGGCCGCGTGGAGGGCCTCGAATCCCGCGAGTCGATTCGTCTCTAGCTCCAGTCGCCCCCGGCCGAGATGCGTGCTCGACTCGCCTTCGCCGTTCGTCGCAGCGTAGGTCAGATACACCCAGGGCTCGTCCGGAAATTCGGGATGGAGGGTCACGTCGAGGAGCCCGCCCTGACCCGCCACATGGACGTCCGGAGTACCGTCAATGGAAACCCGCTCTCCGCTTTCGCGGTCGAGAAGCGAGAGCCGACCGACGCGTTCGGCGACGAGCAGCCTGGAATCGTCCGGCAAGAAGTCGATCCCCCACGGGTGTTCGAGCCCCTCGGCGACCGTTTCGACGGCGAATTCGTCCAAATCATCCCCGGCCGGTTCAGTGGCGAGCCCTCCCCCTCCGATACAGCCGGCGAGGGCGTTTCCGGATACCAAGCCGACGGCTGAGAGGTACGTTCGTCGGTCCATACCGATCGTACGGTCCGAAGCACCTTCATATTGTAGCACGGAGGGACGCGGTTCGGCGGGACGGGCGGAGTGTCGTTAGGCTAAAGCGTCCGCGCGAAAAGGGAGACGTAATGACCGCACAGACCGCCGAGAAACGTGGTCTCACGGCCGTCATCGGGCTGGAGGTACACGTCCAACTCGAAACGGCGACGAAGATCTTCTGCGGCTGTTCGACCGACGCCGACGCTGACGAGGAGCCGAACACGCGGACCTGTCCCGTCTGTCTCGGCCTCCCGGGGGCGTTGCCGGTGCTCAACGAGGGAGCTGTCGAGGCCGCCGTCAAAATCGGCAAGGCGCTCGGCTCGGAGATCCCCGAGGAAACTCGGTTCCATCGGAAGAACTACTACTACCCGGACCTGCCGAAGAATTTTCAGATCACCCAGTACGACGCCCCGATCTGCGATGGCGGTGAAATGGAGTTCAACGTCGACGGCGAGCGACGAACGGTCGGGATTGAACGGGCGCACCTGGAGGAGGATCCGGGAAGCCTCGCCCACGCCGGCGGTTCGATCGACACCGCCGAATACACCCTCGTCGATTACAACAGGGCCGGAACACCACTCATGGAGATCGTCACCGCGCCGGACTTCCGGAGCGCGGCGGAGGCCCGGGCCTTCCTCGCGAAGCTCACCGAAGTTCTGGAGTATCTCGGCGTCTTCGACGTCACCCGAAACGGCAGCCTGCGGGTCGATGCGAACCTCTCGATCGTCGAGGGGGTCGAGGAGGACGCCCCCATCGACGGGGCGACACTGGAGTCCGCGAACCGGACCGAGGTGAAGAACATCTCGAGCCACCGTGGTGCCGAGAAGGCGCTCGCCTACGAGGAGACGAGACAGAAGAACGCGATCCAGCGCGGTCGAGAGGTCGAACAGGAGACCCGCCACTGGGACGAATCGCGCGGCATCACCGTCTCGATGCGATCGAAGGAGGCCGAAAAGGACTACCGGTACTTCCGCGAGGCCGACCTCCCGCCGCTTCGGGTATCGGACTGGACGGACGAGATCGAGATCCCCGAACTCCCCGACGCCCGCCGAGCGCGCTTCGGCGAGGAGTACGGCCTCGACGGGGAGGCGGCCGCGAAACTCACCTCGACGAAGCAGGTCGCCGACTTCTACGAGCGAATCGCCGGCTCGTTCGACCCCGAGACCGCGGCGACGTGGGTTGCGGACAACCTCCTCGGTGAACTCAACTACCGGGACATGGAGATAACGGATGTCGAGGAACGACTCGACGAATTCGCTCGGCTCGTCGAACTGGTCGCCACCGCCGAAATCACGGTGAAAAACGCCGAGGAGATCGTCCTCAGACGGATGCTCGACGACGGCCTCGCCCCCGACGAAATCGTCGAGCGAGAGGGACTCGGCAAGACCGGCGAGGACGTCGTCGCGACCGCCGTCGCGGACGCGATCGCGGAGAATCCGGACGCTGTCTCCGATTACCACGCCGGCGAGGGGGAAGCGCTCAACTTCCTGGTCGGACAGGTGATGGCGAAAACGGGGGGAAGCGCCGATCCCGGCACGGTGAACGAACTCCTCCGCGAGCGGCTCGATCGCTGACAGGGCTGTGGACCGCTCGGCCGAGAAGATCCGTTTCCGGAGGAGCAACACTAGCGGAGATCCGTATTCGAAAGCGCACTATACCCCTCGCGCACACACGCACGCCAGCGAGCCGTCCCGCGGTTTGAAAACGGTTTCGACGAAAGGTTAACAAATAGAGTCGGCGTATTCGGAGTCAACGTGGAACTCATCGTCACCGAAAAGGACAACGCTGCCCGTCGGATTGGAGAGATCCTCTCCGGCGACAGCGCATCCGTAGAGCGGCGCAACGGCGTCAACGTGTATCGCTGGGGGGACACACGCTGTGTGGGACTGTCGGGTCACGTCGTCGGCGTCGACTTCCCGGCCGAGTACGCCGACTGGCGGGACGTCCAGCCGGTCGAACTCGTCGAGGCCGACATCGTCAAGAGACCGACGCAGGAGAACATCGTCCGAACGCTGAAAGAACTGGCCCGGAACGCCGACGAAGCGACGATCGCGACCGACTACGATCGAGAGGGCGAACTCATCGGAAAGGAGGCCTACGAGCTGATCCGGGAGGAGACGAACGCCCCGATCGATCGGGTTCGCTTCTCGTCGATCACGAAAAACGAGGTCACGGAGGCGTTCGAAAACCCCGACGAACTCGATTTCGACCTCGCGGCGGCCGGCGAGGCCAGACAGATCATCGACCTGCTGTGGGGAGCCGCTCTCACTCGGTTTCTCTCGCTGTCGGCCGGACAGCTCGGGGACGATTTCATTTCCGTCGGTCGGGTTCAGTCGCCGACGCTCAAGCTCATCGTCGATCGGGAACGGGAGATTCAGGCGTTCGAGCCCGACGATTACTGGGAGCTCTTCGCGGATCTCCTGAAGGACGACACCGACTTCGAGGCGCAGTACTTCACCCGCGAGGACGGCACTGAGCAAGAACGGGTGTGGGACGAAACCGTCGCGAACGAGGCGTTCGAACAGTTACGGGGCGCTCGCGAGGCGATCGTCGAGTCCGTCCGGCGGCGGACCCGGACCGACGAGCCGCCGGAGCCGTTCAACACGACCCAGTACATCAGTTCGGCGAGTTCGATCGGCCTCTCGGCGCAGAAGGCCATGAGCGTCGCCGAGGAACTCTACACGGCCGGCTACATCACCTATCCCCGGACCGACAACACCGTCTACCCAGACGATCTCGACCCCGAGGTGTTGCTCGGGGCGTTCACCGATCACTACCTCTTCGCCGACGACGCCGAATCACTACTGGACGCCGACGAGATCGAGCCGACCCAGGGCGACGAGGAGACGACCGACCACCCGCCGATCCACCCGACGGGCGAGATCCCCGACCGGGAGGCCCTTTCGGACGACGAGTGGGACGTTTACGAACTCGTGGTCAGGCACTTTTTCGCGACCGTCGCCGAGGCCGCCGAGTGGGAGCACCTGAAGGTCGTCGCCGACGCCAACGGTTGTCTGCTGAAGGCGAACGGCAAGCGTCTCCTCGAACCGGGATACCACGAGGTGTATCCGTACCGCTCGACGGCGGAAAACTACGTCCCCGACGTCGACGAGGGCGAACTGCTGGGAATCGAAGACGCGCGCATCGAAGCGAAGCAAACCCAGCCCCCCCGTCGTCGCGGCCAGTCCCGTCTCATCGAGGAGATGTCCGATCTCGGCATCGGGACGAAATCGACCAGACACAACACGTTACAGAAACTGTACGATCGCGGCTACATCGAGAGCGATCCACCGCGCCCGACGAGGTTGGCAATGGCCGTCGTCGAAGCTGCCGAGCGGTTCGCCGAACGAATCGTCGACGAGGAGATGACCGCCCAGTTGGAGGCCGACATGCAGGCCATCGTCGACGGCCAGACCGATCTCGATTCGGTGACCGAAGCGTCGCGAACGATGCTCGAGCGGATCTTCGGCGATCTGCACGACTCCAGAACGGAGATCGGCGAACACCTCCGCGAGTCGATGAAGGCCGATCGGACGCTCGGGCCGTGCCCCGAGTGCGGCGAAAACTTGCTCGTCCGTCGGTCGCGACAGGGCTCGTACTTCGTCGGCTGCGACGGCTTTCCGGAGTGTCGATACACGCTACCGTTGCCGAATCAGGGCGAACCGACCGTCATCGAAGAGACCTGCCCGAAGCACGATCTCAAACACGTGAAGATGCTCGCCGGCCGGAGCACGTTCGTCCACGGTTGTCCCCAGTGTAAGGCCGACGAGGCGGATGAGACAGAGGACGAGATCATCGGCACCTGTCCCGAGTGTGGCGACGGCGTGGTAGCGCCGCCGGACGGAAGCGGTGAACCCGTCGACGAAGGCGGCGGCAAACTCGCGATCAAACGGCTTCGAAACGGTTCGCGGCTCGTCGGGTGTACCCGCTATCCCGAGTGTGAGTACTCCCTCCCGCTGCCGAGACGCGGCGACATCGAGGTGACTGCGGAGATATGCGAGGAGCACGGACTGCCCCATCTGCTCGTCACCGACGGCGAGGACGACGACGATCCGTGGGAACTCGGCTGTCCGATCTGCAACTACGCCGAGTACAGAGAGCGACAGACGGCGTCCGAACTCGGGGATCTCGACGGGGTCGGTGCGAAGACCGTCGAGAAGCTCTCGGCGGTCGGAATCGAATCGCTCGAGGACCTTCGCACCGCCGACGCCGACACGATCGCGGGGGAAATTCAGGGAATCTCCGGAGACCGGATCCGCGAGTGGCAGGCGGCAGCGAACGCGAGTGTCGCCGCAAACTGATACTGGCCGGTGAATGTCGAAGCGGTTTTAGCTTCCCACGGATACAGAGGCTGTATGACCGCGCCCTGGGCAGAGTGGGACCACATCGTCAAAGTCGATCCCGACAAGACGCTCGTGGAGGGCGAGACGTTCAAGGACGTCTGTGCGACCGGGACCGACGCGCTCGAGATCGGCGGGACGACCGGGATGACCGAAGAGAAGATGGCCCGCGTCGTCGAAGCCACGACGGCGTACGATATCCCCGTCTACATCGAGCCGTCGAACGTCGGCGCGGTCGTCCATCGCGACGGCCTCGACGGCTATCTCGTCCCGGTCGTGCTCAACGCTGGCGACATGTTCTGGGTGACCGGGGCCCACAAGGAGTGGGCGAGACTCGACGACGATATCGACTGGGACTCGACATTCACCGAGGCATACATCGTTCTCAACCCGAATTCGTCGGTCGCGACCTACACCGACGCGGATTGTAATCTGTCGGTCGATGAAGTCGCCGCCTACGCGGAGGTCGCCGAACGACTCTTCGGACAGCGTATCGTCTACATCGAGTATTCGGGTACTTTCGGCGATCCCGAGATCGTCCAAGCCGCCGCCGAACCACTCGATTCGGCCAACCTCTTTTACGGCGGTGGCATTCGCGATTACGATGCCGCCTACGAAATGGGTCGCCGAGTCGATACCGTCGTCGTCGGTGATCTGGTCCACGATGAGGGCGTAGACGCCGTCGGAGAGACCGTCGAGGGCGCGAAAGACGCCAAAGCCGAGCGGATCGAGAGCGCCTGATCGGCCCTTTTCTACTCGACAACGGGAGCGTCTCGCCAACGCTTAAGCCGACGCATCCGAATTCATCAATTAATGTTCGATCCCGACGACCTTGAAGCGATCCGGGAAGGTCACGAACGATGGGACGACGAGACGTTCGGCCCGACCGTCGAGCGCTTTGGCGAACGGAAAGAGGAATTCACCACCGATACCGACGGTTCGAACGTCGACCCGCTGTACACTCCGGTGAACGTGTCCGATCTGGATTACGGGGACGATCTCGGATACCCCGGCGAACCGCCGTACACGCGCGGCGTTTACTCGACGATGTATCGCAGTCAGCTGTGGACGATGCGACAGTACGCCGGGATGGGAACCGCGACGGACACGAACGAGCGGTTCAACTATCTGATGGATGAGGGCCAGACCGGACTATCGATGGCGTTCGATCTCCCGACGCAGATGGGGTACGACTCGGATTCGGCGATGGCCGAAGGCGAGGTCGGCAAAAGCGGCGTCGCGATCGACTCGCTGGACGATATGAAGACCGTCTTCGACGGAATTCCGCTGGACGAGATTTCGACGTCGATGACGATCAACGCGCCGGCGTCGGTACTGCTGGCGATGTACATCGCCGTGGGTGACGAACAGGGCGTGGACCGCGAGGAGCTACGCGGTACCATTCAGAACGATATCCTCAAGGAGTACATGGCCCGAAACACCTACATTTTCCCGCCCGGTCCGTCGATGCGAATCATCACGGATATCTTCGAGTTTTGCGCCGAAGAGGTCCCGAACTTCAACACTATCTCGATCTCCGGCTATCACATTCGAGAAGCGGGCTCGACGGCGGCTCAGGAGCTCGCGTTTACCCTCGGCGACGGTATCGAGTACGTTCGGGCCGCGGTCGACACCGGGCTCGACGTCGACGAGTTCGCGCCGCAACTTTCATTTTTTTTCAATGCGCACAACAATATCTTAGAGGAGGTCGCAAAATTCCGGGCCGCTCGACGGATGTGGTACCGAATCATGGACGAGCGCTTCGACGCCGAGAAACCCGCCTCGAAGCAGCTCAAATTCCACACGCAGACGGCCGGCTCGATGCTCACCGCCCAACAGGTCGAAAATAACGTCGTCAGGGTCGCGTATCAGGCGCTCGCGGCAGTTCTGGGTGGGACCCAGAGCCTCCACACGAACGGCAAGGACGAGGCGCTTTCGCTGCCGACCGAACAGTCCGTTCGGACGGCGCTTCGAACGCAGCAGATCCTCGCACACGAGTCCGGTGCTGCGGATACGATCGATCCGCTTGCCGGATCGTACTACGTCGAGAAACTCACCGACGAACTCGAAGCCGAGGCGTTCGACCTCCTCGACGCCGTCGACGACCGCGGCGGGATGCGAGAGGCGGTCGAAGATCAGTGGGTTCAACGGCAGATCCAGGACGTCGCTTTCGAGCGCCAACGGGAGATCGAAACCGGCGAACGGATCGTCGTCGGCGTCAACGAGTTCGAAGTCGACGAAGAGCCTACGGAGGATATCGAGGAGGTCAGCGAAGCGGAGCAACGAAGACAGAGAGAGCGAGTCGCACAGGTGCGAGACGACAGGGATAGTGAGGCCGTTGAGGACGCCCTCGCGGCACTGAAGGACGCCGCCGAAAGCGAGCAGAACGTCATGCCGCACATCATCGACGCGGTGAAGGCATATGCCACGACCGGCGAAATCTGCAACGCGTTACGCGACGTCTTCGGCGAGTATCACGGCTGATCGATTTATCGGTACCGGCCCGATCGAAGGCGACGACCCCCGGGGATTCACTTTCCCGCGTGTTTTTATCTTCGGCTATCAAACCGCCGGTATGCGCTTCGATCACGCGGGCGTTGCGACGGACGACGCCGAGGGACTGGCCTTCCTCTACGAAGATCTGTTCGGCTGTTCGATCGCCCACGAAGAGCGATTCGAGGAGTTGAAGGTCATCTTCCTCGGATTCGAAAACGGCTACTTCGAGCTACTCGAACCGCAGGAAGACGGCACGATAGCGCGGTATCTCGACGAACATGGCGGCGGACTCCATCACGTCGCCATAGAAACCGACGATATCGAAGACGCGCTCGAAACCGCCGAGGCGGCCGGCGTCGAGTGCATCGATTCGGAGCCGCGCCGTGGGGCGTGGGGACACCGAGTCGCCTTTTTGCACCCGAAGTCGACAGGTGGCGTACTGATCGAGTTCGTCGATCATTGACGGCGCTCGTCACGTTTGTCTCGATTCTCGGTGAGGTTGCAAACAGCGGCATGCTCTCGACCGCGATCCGTGTGCCACGCCCCCGGCTCGGCGGAGCTGGGGCAGTTCTCAGCGCTTACGATCGGTGGCCCCGGTATGGGATATAAAATGACACCTCTGAATCCTCCGGTTTTGGGAACTGATCAGCCGAAGTTTTCCGCTTTCGCCGCGTCCGGGTCGCCGCCCGTCGCTTCGATTGCGGTCTCGGCTTCCGCGAGGAAATCCGCGAACCCGTAGATGAATATCTGCTCGTCGGAGCCACCGGTGTAGACCTCCGAAACGGCGTCTGTGAGCTCTGTATCGTCGGTGAGGACGTACACGTCAGCGCCGGCCTCGGCGAGTGCAGAGAGTCGATCTTCGTGGAGCGGTTCGTCATCTCGATAGACGATCCCCGCCTCCCCGCCGTCCGCGAGCGCACGTTCGGCGATGGCGACGGCGGGACCGATCCCGGGCCCCCCGGCGAGGACGACGACGCGTCCTTCCCCTTCGTAGTGGTCGTTCCCGAATGGTCCGGTGATCGTGATCGAGTCACCGGCGACGAGAGAGAGCAAATATTCGCTGAACTCGCCTCCCTCTTCGGGGTCGTAGCTCACCGTCAGTTCGAACGTCTCCTCGGTGTTCGCCGAGGAGACGGTGTAAAATCTGCCGACGGTCTCGCCGTCGAGCGTCGTCGAGAGTTTGACGAACTGTCCGGGGAGCGCGCTGAAACCGGCCGGCGTCGAAACGTCGATCGCGACGGCGTCCGCCCCGACCTCGCGAACGTCGGCGACGGTCGTCTCGAGAGGGTCCATACGCGCATGGGTCGCTCCGACGGGAAGGCGCTTTCGGAGCGTTCTGGGGAGGTCCGCTTCGGCTTCGCGTCGTATCCAAATGTAATCGCGTTCAGCGCATGCCTCCGGCCGAAAACGAGCCGGATCACGGCAGTATTCAGAAGGCTTAACGTTCGCCATGCAGAACCTCGATGTAGCATGCCAGAGGACCTGAACTGGGCCGTCGGCGGCGAGGCCGGCGACGGGATCGACTCGACCGGGAAGATCTTCGCCCAGGCGCTCTCTCGTGCGGGGCGTCACGTCTTTACCTCGAAGGACTTTGCGTCGCGGATTCGCGGCGGATACACCGCGTACAAGGTACGGACGTCGCTCGACCACGTCGAGAGCGTCGTTGATAGACTCGATATCCTGATCGCACTCACGGAACGGACGGTCGAGGAGAATCTCGACGAACTTCACGAGGACTCTATCGTAATCTACGACGGTGAACGATCGATGATGGAAGATTTCGAGGCTCCCGGCGAGATGACCGGTCTCAGCGTTCCGCTGAAACGGCTCGCAGAGGAGGCCGGCGGGGCGATTATGCGAAACATCGTCGCGTTGGGGGCCGCCTGCTCCGTCTCGGATTTCGATATCGAATATCTCGACGAATCGCTCGAAAAGCGGTTCGGGGACAAAGGCGAAGCGATCGTCGATAACAACAGGGAGGCGGCCCGTCTCGGCGCCGAATACGTCGAAGAGGAGTGCGATCTCTCCACACCCTACGATCTCGAGACGTCGGACAACGACTACGTTCTCCTGAACGGCGACGAGGCGATCGGAATGGGTGCGATCGCCGCCGGCTGTCGGTTCTATGCCGGCTATCCGATCACGCCC
>CAZLHT010000018.1:0-11159 GCA_964559185.1 uncultured Natronomonas sp. | reverse complement strand
GGCCGAGAAACGGCGCGTATGGCGCGCGAGATCACCGACGACGTATGGCTCCTCGAGGTCGCGTGGCCGGAGCCGATCGGCGCGAACGCCTACCTGATCGACGACGGCGAGGTGACGCTCGTCGACGCCGGCGCGCCGATCCCGCGACGGTCGCTGGCAGCAGAAATCCGCGATGCCGGCTACTCGCGTTCGGAGCTCGATCGGGTGCTGTTGACTCACTACGACATCGACCACGTCGGCGGGATGGCCCGCGTCGACCTCGACCTGCCCACCTACCTCGGCGCGCTCGATGTTCGACTCGTTCGCCGGTCCTGGTCGCCGTCGTGGCGACATCACAAGGGAGCGTTCCACCGGCTCGTTCGCCGGCTGTATTCCCTCTCTACGGTCGATCTCAGACCGGTTTCGGGCGGCGACCGGATCGGCGGCTTTCGAGCGTTTCACACCCCGGGCCACAATCCCGGCCACATGATATTTTTTCACGACGGAACCGAGACCGCGCTGCTCGGCGATCTCGTCTGGAGCACGACCGATGGTTTCGTCGCCCCGCCGTGGCTCGATTCGTACGACACCGATCGAATGACCGACAGCATCGCCCGAATCGCGAAGTGCGACTTCGAGGTCGCCTGCGTCGGTCACGGCCGCCCTTGCGTGATCGGCGGATCGGACGCGCTGAGAGTGCTCGCCGAGGAGCTATCCGCCGACCGACCGTGAGTTTCAAGCAGAACGCTGCCCCACCGACCCGCATGCACCCTCGCGCCGAGGAGTTCACCGAACGCGTCAGAGGCGAGTACGGGATCGAAATCGACGTCCACGAGTTTCCGGAGGGAACGAAGACCGCCGCGGACGCCGCCGAAGCGGTCGGCTGTTCGGTCGAGCAGATCGCGAGCGGGATCGTTCTCTCGGCTAGCGATGATCTCCTCGTGTCCGTGACGAGCGGCGCGAACCGCGTCAGCGAGGCGAAGATCGCCGAACGTGTCGGCGTTTCCCCGGCGGCCGTCTCGATGGCCGAGCCCGACGAGATAAAGGAGACGCTCGGGTGGTCGATCGGCGGCGTCCCGCCGTTCTGTCACGAGACGGCGGTGCCGGTGTTCGTAGACGAAACGTTGACCGCGTTCGACGAAGTCTGGGCCGCCGCCGGGGCACCGAAGGCCGTCTTTCCGATCGTACCGTCGACACTCGCGGAGATCACCGACGCGACGGTTGCAGACGTTCGAGAGTGGCCGTAACAATGACGTCCCCAGAGAATCCCGCCCCGACGGTGCGCGTCCTCTCCGACGACGACGTGGCCGCCCTTCTCGATTTCGAGACGCTGATTCCGACGGTGGCCGACGCCCTCCGCGCGCAGGGGCGCGACGAGGTCGAACGCCCCGAACGCCCGCACTTTCCCATCGGAATGGGGGCGTTTCCGCCGGAGGGAGGCGATCCGAACCCCGAACCGTGCGGAACGGGGCTCGTCATGCCGGCGTACGTCCACGGATCGCCGTATTACGCGAGCAAGACTGTCAGCGTCGTCGATGACAACCCGACGCGCGGGTTGTCGACGACCATTGCCGCTATCGCGCTGACCGGCTCGCGCACGGGCCTCCCAGTTGCGTACCTTGCGGGGACGCGGATCACGAACGCTCGGACGGGTTGTGTCGGCGGTCTCGCGGCGCGGGAACTGGCGATCGACGGGCCGGTTCGACTCGGCGTGATCGGGGCTGGAACGCAGGCCCGCTGGCAGGTCAGAGCCATCGCGGCGGCGACAGACGTCGAGTCCGCCCTGGTCTATTCGCCGAGTGAGTCGCGCGAGGCGTGCGCCGCCGACCTCCGCGAGGAAGGGATCGACTGTGTGGCCGTCGACTCTCCCGCTGCCGCGATCCGGGACGCGTCGGTGGTCGTCACCGCGACGACGGCGACCGATCCCGTCTTCGACGGAGACGATCTCTCGCCGGGGGCGCTCGTCGTCGCTGTCGGAGCGTACACGGCCGAAACTCGCGAACTCGACGACCGAACCGTGGGTCGGGCGGCCGGACTGTTCGCCGATATACCGGAGGAAGCGGTCCAGACCGGCGACTTTCCGACCCGCGGGAGCGAGGACCTGACGCCGCTTTCGGCGGTACTCGAGGGAACCGTGGGTCGAGAACGCCCCGAGGACGTGTTGATCGTCTCTTCGGTCGGTACGGCCGTCCTCGACGCTGCAGCGGCCGAGCTCATCTACGAAGCCGCCGTCGACACCGGCGTCGGAGAGGAGACGTCGCTGTAGGGCGCGGCCGAGTCGCAAAAACGGCCCGCCGATTAGTGCAGCGAGAGTTCGCCGACTGATCGATTCGAGACCGCGATCGCGAGTAGGTAGATCGCGATGGCGATGAGGATGATCGAACCACCCGGCGGGAGGCTCGCGCCAATCGCGACGCCGAGTCCGCCGAGGACCGCCACCTGTCCGATGAGCACGGACAGATACAGCGTCTCGCGAAAGCTCCGCGCCACCTGCGAGGCGGCGGCGACGGGGACGACGAGGAGTCCGGCGACGAGGATCACGCCGAGGATCTGCATCGCGCCGACGACGACGATTGCCGTCATGACGACGAGTAGGGAGTTGTACCACCGGACGTTCAAACGGGCCACGCGAGCCGCCTGTTCGTCGAAGGTGATAAAGAGGAACTGCTTGTAGTTGTAGACGACGAGGGCGACGACGACGACGCTAAGAACGGAGACTAACCGCGCCCCGCCCGCGGTCACGATCGCGAGACTTCCGAACAGAAACCCTTCGATGTCGATCGTGATCGAGACGAACCCACGACTCCAGCTGATGAGGAGGGTCCCAACGGCGAAACTTCCCGTAAGGACGATGGCGATCGGCACGTCGCCGTACGAATCCGTACGTTCCGTCAATCGCTGTAACCCGAGCGCACCGACCGCACTGACGGCGAGCGCGACGAGAAGCAGCGATCCCTCCCAGCCGGTGGCGTAGACGAACAGTAACCCGACAGCGACGCCGGCGAAGGCGGTGTGCGCCAGCGTCTCGCCGATGAGCGCCATCTGTCTGTGCACGAGGTACGTCCCGACCAGCGGGCCGACGATCCCGACGAGAACGCCCGTCGCCAGCGCTCGCCACGTGAACGGGTGCCGGAAGACGTTCGTTCCGAGGAAGAAATCGAGCCACGCGCCGAGGAGGAGAAACTGTTCGAACAGTAACTCGCCCGTAGCGCCGACGGTCCCTGGTGCATCCCGGATCCAATCGATCCCGACAAACCCGAGCACTACGGCGGCGAGGACAGCCGTCAGCGCGATTCCGACGAGTTCGACCGTCTCACGCGGCGACGTCCCCCGAGTTCGGGTGCGTCCGGCGTCTTCCTCGGGTGTACGTTCCGTCGTTCGTTCGGTATCCGGATCCATCAGTGATCGTGCTCGAGTATGCCGGTGGCGGTGCCGTACGCCTCGCTGAGGGCGTCACTTTCGAGGAACGACACCGTATCTCCGTGGTGGTACAGTTCTCGATTGATACAGGCGACCGTGTCGACGTGCTTCGTCAGGACGTCGACGTCGTGTTCAATGAGGATGATCGTAATCCCCTGCCGATTGAGTCGATCGAGGAGATCGTAAAACTGATCTCGGGAGTCGGCGTCGACGCCTACCGTCGGTTCGTCGAGCGCGAGGACGTCCGATTCCGAGGCGAGTGCCCGGGCGATGAAGGCACGCTGTCGCTGACCGCCCGAGAGCGAACTGATGTGTCGGTAGCGGAGATCCCCGATGTCGACCGTCTCAAGTGCCTCCGTGATGATCGCGTCGTCCTCCTCGGATAGCCGAGCGTGACCGACGTGGGCGAATCGACCCATCCGAACCGCTTCCTGCACAGTGACCGGCATCGCCCCGCCGCGATCCGTCGAACGCTGGGCGACGTAGCCGATCCGCTCGCCCGCTTCGAACTCCGTCGCGGGCTCGCCGAACAGCCGAATGGATCCCGAATCCGGCTTTTTCAGCCCGATAATCAGGTGCAACAGCGTCGTTTTTCCGGATCCGTTCGGGCCGATCAACCCCAGAAAGTCACCGTCGCTAACGGTGAGCGAGACGTTTTCGACGGCGGTCGTCTCGTCGTAGGCGAACGTTACGTCCTCGACTTCGATGACGTTGCTCACGCGTTTCTCATCCATTTCTCGTCGCCTATCACATTGATTCTGTTCATCCCCCTATGCTCCCAGCGCCGTCCCGAGCGACGGCAGGTTTATCTTCTCCATCTGTTCAATCCAGCCCCAGCCGCGTTCGCGCCACTCCGGCGTGGTACCCTCCGCCGCAGAGAGCGGTTCGGCGTTCTCAATGTCGGTGTGCTCGAAGAGTACATCGACCATCTGCGGAAGATCTTCGTCCGAATTCGGCGCTTCGAAGGGATCATACAGCACTGTCTCGATGCCGTGTGATTCGATGACGTCGATGAGGCCGGAGACGTCCTCGAACGATTCGACGGCGTTCGGGGTGACTCCGACGGGCGTGCGGAGTTCTATCCCGTAGCGGCGTTCGAAATAGCCGAACGAATCGTGCGCCGCGAGCACGGCGACGTCTCGCTCGGCGTTCGATGCCAGATCCTCGAATTGTTGGTGGACTGATTCGATTCGATCGCCGAACGTCGCGGCGCTCTCGCGATATTCCTCGGTACGTTCGGGATCGATCTCGGCGAGCGAGTCGGCGATGGAGTCGACCATCTCGATCGCGAGGATCGGATCGGTCCACACGTGTGGGTCGTAGAACTCGCCAGAGTCGTAATCGTGGTCGGCATAGTCGTCGTGGTCGCCTTCCTCGTGATCGTGGTCTTCTTGAGCCGAATTCTCATCTTCGGTATCGGGTCGGAGCAGTTGCGATTCGAGCCCATCGAGGAGGTCGACGACTACGACGTCGTCGTAATCTCGCTCAAGTTCGGCGGCGATGTCCTGCGCCCACGAAAATTCCGGCGTATCGAGATAGATGAACAGATTCGAAGAGGCGATCTCCCGTGTGAAATCGCCGTCAGGGCTCCAGCCATGTCCCATCTGCCCCGCCTCGATGGGGTTCACGAACGAGAAATGCTCGTCGCCGACGTGTTTGGCCCAGTCCCAGAGGGCGAAAAACGCGGCGTAACCCTCTCGGCCAACGTCGTCCCCGAACGGACCGCTCAGACAACCCCCGAGTCCGGTCGCGACGACGGCCCCAGCGCTGGCTTTCAGCGCCGAGCGTCGTGTGAGCGCCATACCGGTTCTCGGTCGTCGCCACTTAAAAATATTATTATTTAACTCATGTAAATTAATAAATATGGGCGATGATTCAAAATTAGATAATAATTCTGTCCGTTGGATGTCGACTCGACCTCTTGGTTGCCGTCACTTCTAGAGCGATCGCATTTCGGTTGGGTTTGAATCGGTACGTCTCCCCTCGCGGCTCGTCCACCCGATGGGTATTTTTCTCTTCGGAGCGGAGGAAACGGTGAATGGTCTCGGTATCGGGAGTGTTCGACGCGGCGCGCGCGGCAGAAAAGCGGTTCGAGAATCCGCGGTCGATCTACGCCTCACCGTCAACCCCGAAATACTATGACCGTACTCGTTACCTCACTCGAAGAAAGTACAGGAAAGACCGCGATCGCGCTGGCGGTCGCGGTCGCAGCGCGCGATCACGGCGAGCGCGTCGGATACATGAAACCGAAGGGGACCCGACTCCAGTCGGCGGTCGGGAAGACGCTCGATGAAGACCCGAAACTCGCCCGTGAACTGCTCGAACTCGACGCCGAGATGCACGAGATGGAGCCGATCGTCTACTCGCTCACCTTCGTTCACGAGGCCCTCAGGGGTCGCGAAGATCCCGACGCTCTCCGAGAGGAAGTGATGACCCAGTTCGCGAATCTGTCCGTGGACGTCGATCGCATGTTCGTCGAAGGCGGTGGCTCGCTCACGACGGGCGGTATCGTCGACCTCGACGACGGCGATCTTGCCGAGCTGTTCGATGCGACGGTCGTCCTCGTCGTACCCTTCTTCGAACCGGACGACGTGGACGATATCCTCGCGGCCGCCGACCACCTCGGAGATAGACTCGGGGGGATTCTGTTTAACGACGTTTCCGACGCCGCGTTCGACACGGTCGCGAGCGACGTCGTCCCGTTCCTCGAAAGGCGCGGAATCCGCGTGTACGGCGCGATTCCGCACGACGAAAATCTCGCCAGCGTCACGGTCGAAGAACTGGCCGACGAGCTGGGTGCGGAGTTGTTGACGACGGCTCCGACAGACGGACGCCTCCACCGGTTCGTCGTCGGATCGATGTCGGCCGACGAAGCTCAGGGGCGGCTCCGACGAGTTCGGGGGGCGGTGCTCGTGATCGGCGGCGACAGAACGGACGTCCAGGCCGCCGCACTCGAGGCGACGGGCGTCAAGTGTCTCGTTATGACGGGAGGTGACAATCCGTCGGACGCTGTCGTGAGCCGCGCGGAGTCGGCCGGAGTTCCACTGCTCTTCGTCCAAACCGACACGCGGACCACGATCGGTCGAATCGAAGACGTGATCAAGTCCGGCAGATCGTGCGACGCCGACACCGTCGCGAGAATGAGAGAATTACTGGTCGATTACGCCGACGTCGACGCGATGTTACCGCCGAGAGGCGACGGTTAAGCGATCGATTCGGAGATGAGGATTAGGCGACCGATTCGACTTTCCCGACGAGCGTGGTCTTGTCCTGAACGCCGACCATCCGCTCTCGAACCTCTCCATCGTCGAACAGATACAGCGTCGGAACGCCCTGAACCTGATACTTCGTCGCGAGATCTTGGTGGGCATCGATGTCGACTTTCAGGACGACCGCGTCGGTTTCGGCCGCAATTTCGGTGACCGTCGGCGCGAGCATCTTGCATGGCCCGCACCAGTCGGCGTAGAAGTCGACGAGTACGGTCGAGTATTTCCCGAGGAGTTCTTCGAGATGGTCCGTCCCCTCTACGTCGATCGGTTGCTCTGGAACGTCCGTCCGGTCGGTCAGTTCTTCGCGCTTTTTCTCGCGGATTTTCTCGATATCTTCGGAATCGCTCATACTGATCGTACGAGAAGTCCGAAATTAACTCCTTCGGGAATGTGCGGGCCCCACGCGTTCGACCCCGTCGTGTCTCGATCGTTCATTCTGACACGATCGTTTACAGCCCGAACCTCTCGACTGCGGTTTCCATGTCCTTGTCGCCCCGTCCCGACAGGTTGACGAGGATTGTTTCGTGCTCGCTCTCGTCGGCGAGCTTCAGCGTCCTGGCAATGGCGTGGGCGGACTCCAGCGCGGGGATGATGCCCTCCGCTTCGCTGAGTTCGCGGAATGCCGCGAGCGCCTCGTCGTCGGTTACGTCCGTGTACTCGGCTCGTCCGATAGCGCGATACATCGCGTGCTCGGGTCCGACGCCGGGATAGTCGAGTCCGGCCGAGACGCTGTGGACCTCGACATCATCGTCGATGACGCGCGTTTTCATTCCGTGGATCACGTTGTCCGATCCCGTGGTGAGGGGTGCGGCGTGTCGGGACGAGTCGGCTCCGTCACCTCCGCCTTCGGCGCCGTAGAACGCGACGTCGTCGTCACGGAAGGCGTGGAACAGACCGATCGCGTTCGATCCCCCACCGACGCAGGCGACGGCAGCGTCCGGGAGATCGCCGGTTCGCTCTCGGATCTGCTCTCTGGCCTCCCGTCCGATCACCGACTGGAAGTCCCGAACCATTCGCGGGAACGGATCGGGACCGACAACGCTTCCGACCAGATAGTGCGTGTCGTCGATGTTCTGGGCGAGATCCTCCAACGCGGCGTCGACGGCGTCCGCGAGCCCTTCGCCCCCCCGGTTGACCTCGTTGACTTCGGCACCCATCAGCCGCATCCGGGAGACGTTCATCCGCTGGCGCTCGACGTCTTTCCGCCCCATATAGATCTCCGTCTCGAGGTCGAACAGCGCGCCGACCATACATGTCGCCGTTCCATGTTGTCCCGCACCGGTCTCGGCGATGAGCCGATCTTTCCCGGCCTTCTTCGCGAGAAGCGCCTGCCCCAGCGTGTTGTTGATCTTGTGTGCGCCGCCGTGCAGCAGGTCCTCGCGTTTCAGGTAAATATCGCTCCCGTAGCGCGAACTGAGATTTCGAGCGTGATATAGCTGCGTCGGTCGACCGGCGAACTCCTCGAGGTACGAACGCAACTCCGATCGGAAGTCGGTCGTCTCTTTGATTTCGTCGTACGCGCCGGCGAGCTGTTCTAACGGTTCCTGTAGGGGTTCGGGGACGTACCGGCCGCCGTACCCTTCGAAGTCACCTTCGGGCATGTTGCCCCGGTGTTTACCTCCGGGCATAAAAGATGTTCGGCAAGCCGTTTCGGTGATGAACGTTCCCTCGATGTCGACGTTTCACCGACAACAGTTAAGGGGAGTCCACCCCACTCGCCGCCATGGAAACGGAGTCCGCACCGCAGGAGATCACGTCGCTCGTCGGACGGGAAGTGTATTCGAATAACGGCGTCTTCGTCGGCGAAGTCGAAGACATTCGCCTCGACCTACAGAAGGAACTCGTCACCGGACTTGCGCTCGGTGACGTCAACCATGAACTGTTCGACGCTCGTGTCTCGACGTCCGAGGGCGTCATCGTCCCGTACCGGTGGGTTCGGGCCGTCGGAGATATTATTCTCATCAACGATATCGTCGAGCGAATCCGTGAACCCGAGGGTGAATCAGCCGCTTAATTCCCGTTCGATCCTTCGCCGCCGCTGCCGCTTCCGCCTTCGACGCCCATCGCCTCGAAGAGCTTCGATCGAACCGCTTGTTCCGTGAGTTGTAAGAGCGTCTCTCTGTTCTCTCCCGTTATCTCGAGCCCGGTGAAAATGCCGAGCGGAATCTCCGCTGACGCATCGGTCGAGTGCCCACGCACCTCACCGATCTCCTCGAAGGCGTCTTGAAGCACGTTGCCGATGTTTATTCGGATATCCTTCGAGCGGGCCGCGAGATAGATGGTTTCGTCGGCGATCGCGAAGACCGCCGAGGTCGTGATCCCTTCGAGGTTCAACAGATGCTGGGCGGCCTGCGAGAGGGCGTCCCGATCCCGGATGAATCCGGCGTTCGACACCAGATGCGAACCTTTGACCTCGCGGCTCCGGATCGCTTCAGCGAGCACGTCGAGCGTTTCGGGACTCATCGAGGGCGATTCGACCTGTTCGAGGGTGTCGTGGTTCGCGAAGGGGTACAGATACGCCGCCGCCGTCAGGTCGGCCGGCGTCGTATCGCGCTTGAAATCGAGCGTTTCGGCTCGAATTCCGTACAACAACGCCGTCGCGACCTCCTCAGAAAGATTGATATCGAGTTCCTGAACGTACTTCGTGAGGATTGTCGACGTCGATGAGACATTGGATCGAACGTCGATGAACTCGGCTCCGTATTCGATTTCCGGCTCGAAGTGGTCGATGAGAATGTCGACGTCGACGTCGACCACCGGTTCGGCCGCCTTCGCACAATCGACGAGCGCGAGCGTATCGTAGTCGTCGAGTTCGGTCTCGTCTAGCGGTACCAATTCAATGCCGAGCAGGTTGACGAACGCTCGATTTTCCTGGTGCCCGATTTCACCGCCATAGATGATGTCGGCGTCGACCCCAAGGGCGTCGGCGATCGCCTGGAGGGCGACGGCGGAAGCGATCGAGTCAGGTCCCGGAGATCGATGCGCGAGGATGGCGAGTGAGTCGCCGTCATCGATGACGTCGGCTAGGCGGGTGGTTTTGTATTCGAGCTCGCCCTGTTCGAGCGCGCGTAGCGCCGAATCGGCGATAACCGCCGAGGGGTTGATCACGACGTCCGCCCCCGATTGTTTGAGCTGATCCGCGGTGACGGGATCCGAAGCGCGGACGATGATGAACCGCGTTCCGTCTCGGTCGTTGATATTTTCGACGGCGGCTTGATTCGCCTCGATGTCCGGAGAGAGAATGAGAACGACGTCCCGATCGGCGACGGCCTCCGCGGCGGCCTCGTCTTCGATATCGGCCGTCCGAGCGTCGAGATCTTGATCCCGCAGCGCCTCGACGCGCCCTTCGTCCCGATCGAGAATGAGAACGTCCTTTCCCTCCTCGACGAGTTCCTCTGCGACCGCGTGACCGACACTCCCACAGCCCAAGATCGCGTAGGTCGACATCGAGGCCATCGAGATGGCGGTGCTCATGGTATCGCCGACGAGGGGCGGCGGATACTTAATACGACCGTACTTTCCGACCCGCTTGACTATCACCCGATTCGTCCGGGTAACGCAACCTATTTGAATCAACCACGGATACGTGAATTCGTGGGCCGATAGCTCAGTCAGGGAGAGCATCTGGCTCTTAACCAGACGGTCGGGGGTTCAAATCCCCCTCGGCCCGCTTTTGCGACGTTTCCGCGACGGATGTGAACGGAACGACGAGACGAACAGCGCAATGGAAAGTGCCGAGCGACGGCGATGTGTCGACGAACTCGATGCTATGTGGCTTGCACTACTCGAGACAAAAAGTCGGTGCAGTCGCGGAAAGACCGTTTACAGCTTGCCGGCTTTCTGCAGCTTCATCAGATCCTCGGTGTCGAGGGTCTCGCCTTCCTTGAATTGCTGATATATTTCCTCGGCCTCTTCCTTTGCGGCCTCACGTTGCTCGGCGCGGCCCTCCTCGCGCTCTTCTTCCTCCTGCTTGTCGAGTTCGCGCAGTCGCTTTTGGACGCGGACGAAGTCCTCGTGGTGGCGGTCGGCGGCCTCTTGGGCCTCGACGAACTTGTCGTGCCACTCGTCGGCCTCGTCGCGGATATCGTCGGCCTCGCGATAGGCTTCGATCATCTTGTTGTGGTGCTCTTGGGCCTGATCCGCCAGCTCCGTCACCTTCTGGTGGTGTTTCGAGGCTTCGGCGCGGACCTCCTGGGCTTCGTCTTTTATATCTTCGAGTTCGCCGCCCTGATCGAGTTTCTCTTTTCGCTCTGAGAGCTTCTCACGTTTGCCCTCGATCTTTTCGATGAGTTCGCGTTCGTCCTCCGTCGAGAGGACTTCCGTCTGCTGTTTGAACTCGAGATCCTGGATCTCCTCTTCCAGTTTGTCGACGCTTTTGCCCTCGTTCAGCTCAAGATCGTCTTTAAGGTCATCGACCTCATCGAAGAGTTCGTTCGCTTTTGCGTTGAGCTCGTTGCGTTTTTCCTTGTGCTCTTGGACCTGCTCGTTTAG
>CAZLHT010000017.1:0-11401 GCA_964559185.1 uncultured Natronomonas sp. | reverse complement strand
TCGCCGTCGCGACGGGACAAGTCGACGTGGCGCTCGGCACGGACACCGGCGGCTCGGTTCGAATGCCGAGTTCTCACTGCGGAATCGTCGGATTGAAACAGTCCTACGGTCTGGTACCGCTGTCGGGGGTCGTCGAGAACACCTACACGCTCGATCACGTGGGCCCGATGACCCCGTCGGTCGCGGACGCGGCCGTCGTGTTGGACGCGATCGCGGGCAAGGACCGGAGTGATCCGGCGAGCATGCGGGCCGCCGGGCGAGACGAGTACAGCGTCGGCGGCTGCGCCGCGGCCGTCGAGAGCGCCCCGTCGATTGCGGACGTTACGATCGGCGTCGTCCCGGAGGGGCTGGGCGGGGGCGCCGCCGAAGACAAGGTGGATCCGACCGTGGTCGAACACGTCGAGGCGACGATCGATCGGCTGGCCCAAGCGGGCGCGACCATCGAGGAGGTTTCAATCGATTCATGGGAGGCGGCCGGCCCTATCAAGCGGACGCTCAGCTACACCGAACTTGCGGCGCACTGGCGGGATCGGGGTGCGCCAATCCGTCGCGGCGGGACGGTCGACGAGGGGTATCAAGCCGACTTCGCCGCTCGAACACGCTCGAATGGCGCGCTCGTCGGGGAGTATTACCGAGCGCGGATGATCGCGGGTGCGTTCTTGCTTTCGGAGAAGAAGGGCCGTACCTACACCCGCGCGCAAGCGGCCAGACGAGTCATCGAAGACGACCTGCGGGACGCCCTCGATGGGGTCGATGCGCTCGCGACGCCGACGGTCGCCGGGCCGCCGCCGACGGCAGACGAGGCCGAAAAGCCCGGAGTGGTCTACGCGCGAAACGTGCGCCCGGCGAGCGTCACCGGGTTCCCGGCTATTTCGCTGCCGAGCGGGACTGCGGAAGGACTCCCGATCGGGCTCCAGCTCGTGGCCGGGGCGTTCGAGGATGCAGCGCTGCTCGCAACGGCCGCGTGCGTCGAAGACGTGATCACCCCCCGGTCTTGAGGGTCTCGGTCGCCCGGAGAGAAATCCCGAGCGTGGCGGTCGGTGCGCTCGCTGTCAATGCGTACACCGGACCGTACTTAACAGGGCGAATAACATCGGTAGTACTGTTATTACACACCCATAATTGGATATACCTTTATGATGGTAGTATGTCCGCGTTTCGGCGACGCTGGGATGTGGACGTTCCCTCGGAGTCAATACGACTCTGAAATATATCATTTTTTGATAATGTATAAATGAGAGATAGGATCGTCTAGAAAACGGACATCGATCACCAACAATTAAGTGCACACTCACCCAAACTGACTGGACTGATCAATCGTACTCCCTACGTTTCGCCTCATACGTCATTCGTAGAGACCGAAGAGCAGTTTCGAACGGGAGCATACGGCTGGTTCCGATCGAACGAATCGCCTCGAACGTTTTTCTTCTCATCGACCCAGGAGGCAAACGAAACGCGTTCGAATCACCGATTATTCAGATATGTTTTCATATATATGTAGAATAATACCAATAATTTGAGTATTCGAGCGAACGCTGTTTGGAATGGTGTCGTTCCTGCCACGGTAACGTGTGTCGTCCGTACGGAGAAAACGTGTGTCGTCCGTGCGAAAGAACCGTAATTCGGGGAGGGGAACGCACCGAGTTACATCCCCGTGATTGGCGAGTCGTACGTTTCGAACGAATCCAACAGCGAATCGACGTTCGAATCGACGAGCAACAACTCGCGCTGTTCGGGGCGCAAAAATCCCTCCCGCTCGGCGTGATCGACGTGCGCTATCAGCCCGTCGTAATATCCCTCGACGTTCAACACCCCGCACGGCTCGGAGTGAAATCCGTGTTTCGCGCGGCCGAGCACGTCGAAGAGTTCTTCGTGGGTCCCGATACCGCCGGGGAACGCGACGAATCCGTCGGCGTATTCGACCATCCGCTCTTTGCGATTCGATTTCGTTTCCGTGGTCACGAGCTCCGTTAAATCCGGGTGTGGCTGTTCGCGTTCCCGTATCGACGTCGGGATGATTCCCGTGACCTCGCCCCCGCCATCGAGGACGGCGTCGGCGAGCGAACCCATCACCCCTCTCCGCCCGCCACCGTAGACCAAGCCGATATTCCTCGCACAGATGGCCTTCGCGAAATCTTGTATCGCAGCGTTGTACGCCGGTTCGGCACAATCGCTGGATCCACAGAACGCACAAATCCAATCCATGCTCCGCGTAGTGGATAGCTACAACTAAAGACATCGATCGAGATGAGAAGGGTTCTGGCCGGCGTCGTTCACGGCTTGAGCCATGAGATTTCGTCGAGACCTATTGATATATATCGACCGAAAAGCCGACGACTCCTAGGGGATCGTGTGCGGAAACCAGTAGCTATTTACTGTCTCTGAGAGATGTCCTTCGAGTACACAATGAGTCTGGTGCTACAGCTATTTATCAACGGGCTACTGCTTGGAGCGGTGTTAGCCCTCGCCGCGTTGGGTTTATCGCTCATCTTCGGAGTGATGGACGTCGTGAACTTCGCGCACGGAACGTTCGTCATGCTCGCGATGTACGCCGGGTACGTCCTCTGGACCGTCGCCGGAATCGATCCCTTTCTTTCAATTCTCATCGTCGCGCCGGTGTTTTTCGTGTTCGGCGTCGTAACGGAACGGCTCGTGATCGCGCCGATAATCGATCGGCCGATGTTCGCACAGGTGTTCTCGACGCTCGGGCTACTGTGGATCCTACAGTACTTCGCGCAATTCGTGTTCGGTCCGTCGACGCGGAGTTTCAACGCCGGATACGGCGGGATCGCCGTCGGGGGGATCAGAATAGAAGAAGTCCGCCTGTACGGATTCATCATCACCATCGCGGTGACCGCACTCCTCTATCTGTTCCTCCAGCGGACGAAGACCGGTCTGGGAATCCGCGCGACCGCCCAGTCCGACACGCTCGCACGGCCGTTCGGTATCAACGTTGATCGAATCTACATGTTGACGTTCGGGCTGGGAATCGCCCTCGTCGGGGTCGCCGGCAGCGTGCTCATCAGCATCCAACCGGTCCGCCCAACGATCGGAAACTGGTACGTGCTCACCTCCTTCGTGATCGTTACGCTGGGTGGGCTGGGACGGATCGGCGGCGTGCTCGCGGCGGGGTTTTTCATCGGGATCCTTGATTCGTTCATCAGCTTTTATCTGGCGTCGCCGTTGGCACCGCCGATCTATTTCGCGCTATTTATTGTTGTCCTGGTGCTTCGGGCCGAAGGCGTAGGAGAGGAGCTCAAATACCAGTTCGACCAGTTCAGCAGGCAGTTCCTTCACAGGGGTGAGTATCAATGAGTGAAAGCCCGTCGATCCGGGCGATCAACCTTCTCGGTCAGCCCCGAGTGTACGTCTCGGTGCTGATTCTTCTCTTGGCCTCATTGGGTTCGGTGCTGCTCTCCTCTAGCATCCAGAACATGCTGATCCTGACGTTCATCATCGGCACCGGCGCGATCGCCTGGAACGTCATCGGGGGATACGGTGGACAGTTCTCGCTCGGGAACGGCGTGTTCTTCGGCGCGTCGGCGTACGTGCTCGCGATCGTGCTCGTCAACTTCGAGCAGGGGATTCTCCTGGCACTGTTGGCCAGCCTTCTGTTGACGCTGCTCATCGCGGCCGTGATCGGATATCCCGCGTTCCGCCTGCGGAGTCACTACTTCGCACTCGCGACCATCGTCGTCGTTGAGGGGGCCCGGTTCCTCGTCCGTCACTTCCGCGACACCACCGGCGGGGAGGTGGGAATATCGCTGGCGGAGGCCCGTGTTCGGGGCGTGCCGCTGCTCGATCTCACCCGCAGCGAGTATTATCTCCTCGGGCTCGCGATGTTCGCCGGTGCGGCGTTACTCTCTGCGTACATCCGATACTCGAAACTCGGCTACTATCTGATGGCGATCCGCGACGATCAACAGGCCGCCGCCGCCGTCGGGATCGACACCGCGAAGTACAAGATGTACGGATGGCTTGTCTCGGCGTTTTTGACTGGTATCGCGGGCGTGATGTACGCACTCCACGTCCAGTACCTCGATCCGAACTTCATGTTCGGAATCCCCGAATCGGTACTGTTGGCCGTCATCCCGATCATCGGCGGTGCAGGGACGATCACCGGTCCGGTGATCGGCGCGCTCATCATGTGGCCACTGTTACACATCGCGACGACGCAGTTCGGCGGCCGCTACGGCGCGATCGCATACATGTCCTACGGGACGATACTGATCCTCATGATCATGTACGCACCCGAAGGCATCGTCGCACAACTCAAAGGATACGGCCGTCGAATCGAACAGCGGCTTCCGATCTTCGCCGTCGGGGATTCGGAGCCGGAATTCGGCTGGAACTGAACGCGAGAGCGCTATCGCCCTCCATCGTCGCGTCGTTCGTCACCGCCGATCCAAACCGTACGGTTTTATCTCCCGGTATCGATCCTCTCATATGGCCGGAACGCTATCGGGAACGGTCGCGATCGTGACCGGGGCGAGCAGCGGAATCGGACGGGCGATCGCCGAGCGGTACGAAAGGGAGGGGGCGTCGGTCGTCCTCGCCGGGATAGACGTCTCGGGACTTGAAGAAACCGCGACACGGATCGACGGCCAAACGCTCGTCGTGGAGTGTAACGTCCGGGACGAAGAGATGGTACGGGCGACGGTCAAGGAGACGAAGGAGGTGTTCGGTCGGATAGACACCGTCGTCAGCAACGCCGGGATCACCGCCCGCAACGCGATCGTCGACGCCCCCGACGAAGACATCGAACGGGTGATCGACGTGAACCTGAAAGGGACGATGCGGGTCGCGCGCGAATCGCTTCCTGAGCTGATACGAACGACGGGCAGCTTTATCGCGACATCCTCACAGCTCGGGCAGGTCGGGATTTCGGACGCCGGCGCGTACTGCGCGTCGAAGGTCGGGATCGACGGCCTGATCCGACAGCTCGCGATCGAACATGCGACGGACGGCGTCCGGATAAACGCGATCGCGCCCGGCGTGATCTATACGCCGATCGCCGACGACCTTCGAGCGAAGAATCCGAACTGGGCCGAGGAGAAACTCGAACGGATCCCTATGGGGCGTATCGGCGCGCCCGAGGACGTCGCGGGACCCGCCGTGTTTCTGGCCTCGGAGGATGCGAGGTACGTCACCGGACACGTATTGACTGTCGACGGAGGATACACGGCGGAGTGACCGAACCGAGACGCGATCGGTAGCGATTCGTCCCGAATCTTGTGCCGAGAACGACACAATTATACTTTCACTCACACTACGGAAAAATTCCTATGTCACTTCGATTCGGCATGCACTACAGCGGCCAATCCCCCGAGGGGGACTGGGAGTCGATCTATCGGCAGACGCTAGAGCAGGCCGCGGAGGCCGAAACGCTCGGCTACGACGTCCTCTCCGTTGCGGAACACCACTTTCTGCCGGATGGCTGGATACCGGCACCGACGGTCTTTCTCGGCGGGCTCGCGGCGGCGACAGAGGAAATCGATCTCCTCACGAACATCGTGATCTTGCCGCTACACAACCCGATCGAAATCGCAGAGCAGGCCGTCGTTCTCGACTTACTCTCCGGCGGCCGCTTTCATCTCGGGGTCGCGATGGGATGGCGGGACGAGGAGTTCGACGCGTACGGGATCGATAAATCCGAGCGTCTCGGACGAACCGTCGAGGGGATCCAGCTGCTCCGTCAACTCTTCACGGAGACGTCGGTGACCTACGAGGGGGATATCTTTCAGGTGGAGGATCTCGATCTCATGCCCCGACCTGTCCAGGAGTCGATCCCGATATGGTACGGTGGCCAGTCCGAACACGCGATCCGACGGTCGGCGCGGATGGCGGACGCCTGGAGTATGAGCCCGATCGAAACTCGCTCGGAACTCGCCGAATCCGCCGAACTGTATCGAGAGGCACTCGAAGCGCAGGACCGCTCGTATGAGGAGATCCGGAAGCCGCTCCGGCGAGAGGCGTATGTCGCCGAGGACGACGAGACGGCCTGGGAAGAGGTCGGACCGTCACTATTGTACGAGTACCAAGACGTCTACGGCGATTACGACGACATCGGCCACACGTTCGATTCCGAAGGCGACACCGAGGAGGCGATCGAAGAACTCCGCGAACACGCATCCGAGCGGTTCATCATCGGCGGCCCCGAGACGGCGATCGAGGAACTCGGCCAATACGAGGAGGAAGTCGGGATCGACGACGTGATCTTGCGGATGCACTTTCCCGGACTCGATCCCGAGAAGTCGGGGAACTCGATGCGTCTCGTCGCCGAAGAGGTCATACCGCAGTTTCGGGAGTAAGAACCGCCTCAGCGATTAGCTCAACTTTCTAACGCGAGGTAGATCTCCATCAGATCGTCCCGCTCTCGTATCTCTCGCGGTTCGCCGTCGAACCTAACCGTTCCTTCGTCGATGACGTAGACGTAGTCGCTGTGTTCGAGCAATACCCGGACGGACTGTTCGACGATGAGAAACGGAATTCCCTCGTCGCGGAGATCTTCGATCAGCTCGAACATCTGATCAACTAGATCGGGCGCGAGTCCCGCGGAGGGTTCATCGAGAAGGATGAGATTCGGATCGCTCATGAGCGCCATCCCGAAGCTCAACATCGTCTGTTGGCCGCCGCTGAGGCTTGCGGCCTTCGCGTCTTTCTTTTCTTCGAGAGTGGGATACAGTTCGTAGACGTATTCGAGCCGATCGTCGAAGCTGGCGTCGTCCTGGATGTAACCGCCGACGCGGAGGTTGTCGCGAACGGACATGTCCGGGAACACCCGATTCCCTTGCGGCATGTACGCGATACCGATATCGATCAGTTCCCACGGGCGGACGTCCGTCAGTTCCTCGCCCTCGTACCGTATCTGACCCGCTTTCACGTCGGCGATACCGATGATCGACTTGAGCAGCGTCGATTTTCCGGTCCCGTTCGGACCGATGATTCCGGTGATCGTTCCGGCTTCGACGGTGAGGTCGATATCTTCGAGCACGTCGATCGGACCGTAGCCGGCGTCGAGATCCTGAATTTCGAGAATGGCCATTTTATTCACCTAGGTACGCTTTTTTGACGGCTGGATCGTTTTTGATCTCCTCGATCGAACCGTCCGCGATGAGGCGTCCCTCGTTCAGCACCATCACCCGCTCGCACAGCCGGGAGATGAGCGTGATGTCGTGTTCGACGATCATGTACGTTCGCTCGTCGCTCGTCTCCGTGATCAAGGTGGCAATGTCGTCGACGAGTTTGGGATTCACGCCCGCCGCCGGCTCGTCCAGCAGTATCAGATCGGGATCGAGCATCAACACCCGACCGATTTCGAGCAGCGTCTGCTGTCCGCCGGAGAGGTTCTTCCCGAGGACGTTCTCTTGGTGGGTGAGATCGAGCATCTCGAGCGTTTCTTCGACTCTCCGATCCCGCTCGTCCCGCGGGAGGTCGTAGTTCGACGTGATCAGATTCTCCCGAACCGTCATCTCTCCGAACGGCCGGGAGATCTGAAACGTCCGTCCGATCCCGCGTTGGGCGATTTCGTGACTTTTTAGATTTTCGATCCGTTCTCCTTTGAATTCGATGGTGCCTTCCGTCGGAGGGTAAAAGCCCGAAAGGAGGTTGAAAAGCGTCGTCTTCCCGGCTCCGTTCGGTCCGATGACGCCGGTGATCACGTTCTCGTCGAGTTCAAACGAGACATCGTCAACGGCGACGATTCCGCCGAAACGCTTCACCAGGTCCTCGGCTTTTAGTAACATATCTCTCTCGATATCATTGGTGCGTTTTCAACGGTGTTGGCGTCCGCGCGGTATCATCGATGACGAATAACCGGTGTCGTAGATAACGTATAGTATTTTTGAATTTCGCATTCCCGCCCGAAGCGGAGAAGCGGTGAGGAATCGACGATCCCTTCGGCGTGATCAGGATGATTCGTCCGATTAAGTGTAGTCCGGACCTGGAATGTCCATCACGTCGATGAACGAGAGTCGAGATTCCTCGGGGTAGACCGCATAGACGTCCAGAGTGCCGTCGTCCTGTTCGGGATGGAAGATGTCGTCCGTGTACTCGTCGGGCTGCCACTGCGTTCCCTGAACAACCAGTTCGTGGTTTCGGTTGTGCTCTTCGTCGAAGTTCGCACCCCAGCCGTTCGCACACGTACCGAGTTCCCACTCGATATCGAGAACCGCTTCTTGGAAGTCGGCGGGAGCGAACGAGTCGGCGTTCGCGGCCGCCTCGGCGAAAATCTGCATTACGCTGTAGCTGGTGTTCATCAGTTGCGTGTTCGGGTCTTCATCGAACATATCGCGGTAGGCGGTCAAGATGTCGCCCACTCCCGGAGACCATTCGGGGTTGGCGTTGAAGTGCGGCTGGTCGACGTTGATGATACCGCGGGCCGCCTCCTCGGAGACCGCGTCTCGAAACGAGGTATTGACGTACGCCGTCCCGTTGCCGATGACCGCCGGGATGTACAGATCGAGATCCGCCGCCTGACTCCAGAACAGCTGTGTGTCGTTGTCGTAGCCGGAGTGGTACAGTACGTCCGGCTCCGCCGCGCGAAGCTGCTCTATCTGCGAGGAGAAGTCGTTGATCTCGAACGCGGAGTAGCCGATCGACTCGACGATTTCGAATCCGAGTTCTTCGGAGAACGATTCCATCTCGTCGCGGGTCGCCGCGCCGAACTCACCGTTCTCCCACAAAATTGCGACGTCGAGATCCCCCACGTCGGTCTCGAGTCCCGGCGCGATAATGTTCTCCATGATGTCGCCACCCTCTTGGCCGTAGTTCGTCGTTCGCGCGTTCGGGTGGAAGACGTTCTGGTAGCCGGGTTCGCTGATCGAAGGGGCGAATCCGTTCGTCTCCCAGTAGATGATGTCGTATCGGGTGGACGCTTCGGTCGACGCCGCGGCGATACTGCTCGAATATGAGCCGACGATCGCGTTGGCGTCGTCCTGTTCTGCGAGTTCTTCGACGTTGCTGACGCCCGCGTCCGCGTTCGGCGCGTCCTTGTGCACCAGTTCGATCTGGCGGCCGTCGATGCCGCCGTTGGCGTTGATCTCCTCGACGAAGATCTCAACGCCGGCACGTGCGTCCTGTCCGGCTTCGGCGAGATCGCCCGAAATCGGGTAGTTCGTTCCGAGAATGATCGGATCGCCGCCACCGTTACCGTTGCCTCCGTTACCGTTGCCGGCGCAACCGGCGAGGCCGCTGAGGCCGACAGTTCCGGTCACGGCTGCGAGTTTTATGGCGTGTCTTCGACTTGTATCGACCATACAGGGAACCGTGGTGGTGTTTTCATATATACCTTTCCCTAGCGCACAATATGTGAATTGAACGACCAATGCGCAGATAAAACACACAAATATGGTAAAATTTCTCGAATAAGTAAGATCTCATACTAGATACGTATATCACCGCGGACGAGGATCCGGTACGGATACCGGCTTCTGTCCTCACCTAATAGAGAGCGCTAGACGATTGGTGGCCCCCAATCGAGAGGGACGCGATCGGGAAAATAAGAATAGAATTAAAGGTCCGTGTCCATTTCGAAATAGATACTCAAACCCATGCACGAAAAAACACACGACGTCGTCGTAATCGGCTGTGGAATCGCCGGGCTCTCCGCGGGGCTGCGACTCGCAGAGCGAAACGTCGATGTCGCGGTGTTGGAGAAAGCGCCCGAGGAGAACCGGGGGGGACACACCCAGTTTACCGAGTCGTTTCGCATCCCGACGGCGGACATCGACCTCGACGATGACGTCGAATTCAACGTCGAGGATTACACCGCCTCGGATTTCTACTCGGACATCATGAAGGTCACCAACTACCGCGCCGACGAGGAGTTGGCGAAACGGGTCACAGGGGAAGCCGCCCAAACCTTCGAGTGGCTCACCGGGAAGGGACTCGAATGGGAGTATCAGGCCCCGCACCCAGGCTACACGGCCGGCCGGGTGTGGCTCCACGGCGCGGACATGGTTACTGACCTTGTCGAGATACTCGAGGATGAAGGCGCGGAGATCTACTACCGTGCCGAGGCACAGGAGCTGATCCGCGAGGACGACGGCACCGTCACCGGCGTCGAGGGGTTCCTCGAAGGCGAGCGCGTCAGATTTAACGGTGATGCGGTCGTCTTGGCCGCCGGCGACTACGGCTCGAGCAAGGAGAAACGGACCCGCTATTACGGTCCCGGCTACGGCAACATGAAGGTCCGCGGCAGCCGGTACAACACCGGCGAGACGATCGAGGCGGCGATGGACATCGGCGCGAAATCCGACGGCGAGTGGGGCGACGCCCACATGGCGATCATCGACGCCGGCTCGCCGGACGTCGAGGGGGGAATCACCCGTATCGACGGCTACCAATACGGCCTCATTCTCAACCACGACGGCGAGCGGTTCGTCGACGAAGGCGAAGACGCCCGTGCGCACACCTACGCGAAGTTCGGCCGCCGCATCTTCGAACAGCCCTACCACGAGGCGTTCATCATCGTCGATTCGTCGGTCGTCGACGACGTCGCCCACATGGGACCGTCCCGCTCGATCAGTGCCGACTCGATCGAGGCGCTGGTAAAACGCCTCGACATCGAGAACGTCGAGCAAGCAGTCGAGACGGTCGATGAATACAACGCGGCCTGCGATCCGGACGCGAAAGAGAGCTACGAACCGAACGAACTGGACGGAAACTCGACGGACGGACTCGAGTCGCGGAAATCCAACTGGGCGATGCCGCTGGACGACCCGCCGTACACGGGCTATCCGGTCACCGGCGGGATGACGTTCGCCTTCGGCGGCGTGGCGATCACGCCCGACGCGGAGGTGCTCGATACGACCGACACCGTCATTCCGGGGCTGTTCGCGGCCGGGAACTCGACTGGCGGACTCTTTTATAACAACTACCCGGGGGGGACCGGACTGACCAACGCCGCCGTATTCGGCCGGATCGCCGGCGAGAACGCGGCGTCGTTCGTCTCCGAATAAATCGCTCGTCACTCATTTCCGTCAGCTTATCAGCGCTTGGGCGCAGTTATCCACATTCCGAGATTAAATACCAGATACGTCATATATACGGACACTTCTAAGAAAAAATTTATTTACTAGTTGCTAGGTCACGAACTACCGCCTTTTAAAACGAGCATGATGACCAAACGAGTAGCATGAGGTTTGTCTTTATCAGGTAGTATAGCAACGAGGACCCCGAAGTATCCATAAAATAGACGTCTAATGGCAGCTTTCGAGCTCACACTCAAGACTATTTGTTATCCCAGGCGAAGCCACCCGTTTCGATCTCGGCCAAAAATCGAACAGTATCGAAGATAAGGGAAAGTATCGAAGGCTGATAAATAAAATAGATAATATATTTTCCATCTCCATAGCAATAAGTGACGCCAGACACTCCGTTTGAATCAGTAGAGATACAA
>CAZLHT010000016.1:7755-11440 GCA_964559185.1 uncultured Natronomonas sp. | reverse complement strand
GCGGAGAGTCCGAACACCGGGTACGCGGGATCGACCCCTCGCCTCACCGTCGAAGGGATCGATGGATAGTCATCACGGTCTAAAAAACAATGCCATCACGACGAACCACGCTCATGGGACTCGGTCTGTTGGTCGCCGGCGGTACCGGCGCGGTCGCAACGGGAGCGTTTTCCGCGGCGACCGCCGAACGGGACGTCGTAACCGAGTTCGAGGGCGACGCAACGGCAATCCTCGCGTTCGAACCCACGAGTAGATATGCCGACCTCGATGACGGAGCCAATGGCGACGTGTTATCGATCACGTTCGAGAATCTCAGTATCGACGCCGATTTTACCTTCCAAGACACGTTCCGGGTCGTCAATAACGGGACGGAGACGGTACAGTTCGAGAGCGTCAGTAGCGACGGCGACGACAACGACTGGAACAACGAGACCGAGGAAGACGAACCGGGGCGCGTCCTTATCGCCAACGAAGCGGGGAAATGGCAGGGCACCCCGAACGAGGAGTACGTCGGCTTGGAAAATGACGACCTAGGTATCGAAGTCAACGAGGAAGATACGAATGGCGGTCACTTCCCGGCCCGCGATCTAACCGAGGGATCCGGTCCGGCACTGCCACCGGGCGAGTGGGCCACGATCGGGTTCCGGTTTGAGGGGCCGACCGGCGTCGGCAAGTGGGACCCCGACGAAATTCCCGGAACGCTCCGACTCGGGCTCGGTTCGGTCGACACCTGACGAACAGTCGGACCAGACGCCCCGACGAGGCACGGATCGAGCGATAAATCAGTACGGGAGGACGCTGACATGAGGGAACCCGTCCTCCGAGACCGGCCATCGATCGATGAACGCACCATCCGGCAAGAAAGCGGCGCTCGCCCTCGGCGTAGCGGTGCTGGCGCTCTCCGGCGTGCTCATCGGGACGGGGGCGGTCTCACCGGGGATCGAGGATGCACTCTTCGAAGACGACGAGCCGGACGTTTTGATGGAACCGCACGACGGTCCAGGCAGCGAGTACGTCGTCGAAAACGAGAACGGCCAACTGCAGGTCGACTTTACCAATCCGGGGCTCACCCGCAACGCAGAGCTACAGTTTCACGAGGTATTCGATCTCGTCAACGAGGACGACGAGACGGTGATCGTCTGGATGTCTCACGAGAACGGGGACGTCTTGCGGCTGTACGACCACGCCACGGGCGAGACGATTTCGGGCGAAGAGAGCGCGATCTCACTCGATCCCGGCGAACGGGTCGTCGTCAGCGTCGACGTCGACAGCCGCGACGTGACCGCCGACGAGCTCGTGACCCCGGTGACCTTCTTCGCCGAGCGGGAGGTCCCATTCTTCGAGGTCAACATAACCGACCTCGAGGAGGAGTTCGTCGCCGGACAGCCGATCAGCGCCGGGGCGACGATCGAGAACGTCGGCAACGTCGCCGCCGAGCGCGAGGTCCGGTTCCTCATCGACGGCGTCATCGTCGAGAGCACCACCGTGGCGCTCGATCCCAAGAGTAGCGAGACGGTCTCGTTCGAGTACGAAACGGACGAGAGCGACATCGGCAATCGAACGATAGCCGTCGAGAGCGACGACGACGGTGACGAACGCGAGGTCACCGTCGAGCCGGCCGTCGATCCGTTCTTCGAGGTGACGATCGACGGAATCGCCGAGGAAGTCGACGTGGACAAGAGCCTGCCCGTCGATGCGACCGTCGAGAACGTCGGACAGGGGAACGACATCCAAACAATCGAGCTGGTCGTCGACGGCGAGGTCGTCGACGCACGCGAGGTCGAACTGGCCGGCGGCGAGTCCGAATCGATCGAATTCAGATGGACGCCCGAGGAGGGCGACGAAGGAACGAACGTCCCGGTCACCGTGCGAAGCGCCGACGACGAAGACACCGCCGAGGTCGACGTGAACCCCTCGTTCATCGCAGAGGCGTCCGCGAACAGCTACGCGGTCAGCGTCGGGACGGAGGTCGAACTCCGGGCCGAGCGATCGATCTCTCCGCCGGACGTGACGCCGAGTTTCGAGTGGTCGATCGGCGGCGAACCCGTCGGCGAGGGCGAGACCGTCTCGACGGTGTTCTCGGAACACGGCGAGCGGGAAGTGACGCTGACGATGACGGGCGGCGGGCAGACCGACACCGACACGATCACGATCGACGTCGAAGACGATACGCCGCCGACGGTCGTATTCGACCCGGACGAGTCGGTGGAGCTGGGCGACTCGCTCGCCTTCGACGCCTCCGGCTCCAGCGACAACGTCGGTATCGAGAGTTTCGAGTGGGACTTCGGCGACGGGACAACCGCACAGGGACCGTCACCGACGCATACCTACGAGGAACCGGGCCGGTACACGGTCACGCTGACGGTCCTCGACACCAGCGGCAACGAAGTGACGCGGACCGCGCCGATCCGCGTCGAGAGCCCCCGAGGATCGTTGTCGACCGACGAGATCGACTTCGGGGAGGTCGGCACCGGCTCGACGAGCGGAGCCACGATCGTCGTCAACAACACCGGGACGACGGCCCTCGAGCTGTCTAACATCGAACTCGCCGGTACCGGCGACTTCGAATTCGTCGGCGACGCCGCTGACGGGACGCTGACGGTCGAACCCGGCGATACGCGATCGATCGACGTCGAGTTCGGTCCGACGACCGATGACGAACACACGGCGACACTCGAGTTCGACAGCAACAACCCCGAGACGCTGGGCGACGTGTCGCTGACCGGCAGCGGACTCACGGGCGATCTTCAGCCCGTCGAATCGACGGTCGAATTCGGCAGCGTCTCCGACGGTGAGAGCGAACGGCGGACGGTGACCGTCGAAAACGTCGGGGACGGCACGGTAGAAATCACGGGATCAGAGCTGATCGGATCGAACGCGGAGGTATTCGAGATCGTGAGTGCCAGCGAAGCGACGACGCTCGGGCCGGGCGATACCTACAGCGTGACGGTCTCGTTCGATCCAACCGAAGCTGGAAATCGAGTCGCGAACCTGCGCGTCCTCACCGAGGGGACGGCGGTCACCGTCGCGCTTCGCGGGACCGGGGATGCACCGCGGATTCGGCACTCGCCCGAGGAGATCCGCTACCGAACGATCGGCGTCAGCGACCGGACGGACACCACATTGGAGGTTCGAAACGCGGGGAGCGAGCCGCTAGAGATCGAATCGATCGCGGTGATCGGCGACGGCGAAGGGCAGTTCCGGGTCGATCAAAGCACCGTTCCCGATACCGTCGCCCCTGGGACGTCCGAGTCGATCGACGTCTGGTTCGAACCCGAAGCCGACGGCGACCACGAGGCGACGCTCTCGATCGAGAGCAACGATCCGACCGAGCCGACCACGACGGTACCGGTCTCCGGAACCGCCGTCGGCGCGGAGATCGGTATCGATCGGCATACTCTCGATTTCGGCGAAACCGTCCTCGGCGAGCAGGTGCAAATGGATCTCACGGTTCGGAACAAACGGGACTCCCCGGCCGACCTGACCATCGAGTCGACCGATCTCGTGGGGAGCGACCCCGACGCGTTCGAGATTGAAAACGGGGGCGCACCCGCAACGCTAGCGCCCGGCGAGAGCCGGACCATCGAGGTCAGCTTCCGGCCGCTCGAGGAACGTCCCATGGAGGCACAGCTCCGGATCCTCAGCGACGCTGGAAATCGACCGATAATCAACGTCTGGCTCTCGA
>CAZLHT010000016.1:0-7745 GCA_964559185.1 uncultured Natronomonas sp. | reverse complement strand
GTTTTCGCCGCTCACCACCGGCGTCAAGGACGCACAGCTACAAATCATCAGCGACGCGGGGAACGAGCCGCTGATCAACGTCTGGCTCTCGAACACGCGGACGTACATCATCGTCCAGGAGGTCGGCAATCCGACCGTCAACGTCGAGGGGCGCAACCTCGTATCCGGCAACGATCACGAGGTCGATATCTGGACGCCGACAGTGGACGAAGAGGGGGTCGGCTTCGAAGAGCTTCGCTTTACCAACGCCCGCTCTGGGAACTTCGAAATGAACGTCAACCACGGCGAGCAGCCCTACGAACGGACGTTCGAAGCCGAGGGAGAATCGACGGTTCAGTACGTCGAACTCGATCACAATGGCACCAACGCCGATGAGACGTTCGGCGGAACCGGTATCCGCTATCAGGTGAGCAAGACGTCCGTCTCGAGCGACGCCGGACCAGAGGACGTGACGCTGTATCGCTGGAACGAAACCGACGGCGAGTGGACCGACCTGAGCGATCGAGCGACGTTCGTCGAGGAGACGGACACCGATTACGTCTACGAGGTCGATACCCCCGGATTCTCACAGTTTACCGCGACGGTCCCGAGCCAGGACGACCAAGACGGCGATCCAGGAAGCGGACCGTCAGAGGACCCCTCGGAGGACCAAAGTGGTGGCGCGGATGGTCCCGGCGACGAATCCGACGGCACCGATGGCTCGGCTGACGAGCAAGCGGAGACCATTCAAACGGACGTCGATTTCGGCGCCGACGGCGAGGATTCGGGATTCGAAGCGAGAGAGGTTTCACGAGAGGAAATCGCGGAGCTCGATCGGGCGACCGCGGACGAACTCCCGCGAGCGCTCATCACGCCCAGCGGTGATCGCGGCCAATCTCTCGAAAGCGATCGAACCGTCTCGATCGGCGGCGAAGCGACGACGCTGTCGGCCGAAGTCACCCACATCACGACCGCCGGCGATTCGGTCGAACTCACCGGCGAGCGCTCGACGGTCAGTTCCGGCGAGGCGATCACCGATCGCAATCGGATGATCGGCGCGGTGGAGATCCAGGTTCCGGAGGACCGACAGGACCGGCCGGCGACGATCCGGCTTCGGATCGCCCGGGATCGGTTCGGCGATTCCGATCCTGAAACGGCTCAGATCGGACATCGAACCGACGATGGGTGGGAGTTACTCCCGACCGAGGTGGTCGACGCCACCGAGGAAGCGGTCGTTCTCCAGGTCGAAACGCCCGGATTCTCTATCTTCGGGGTCTTCGCGGAACCACAGGTCCGATACGAGTGGACGCTCCCGGACGGAAGCTCGGCCGAAGGGCCCGTCCTGAATCACACCTTCGCCGATCCCGGCCTCTACGGGGTTGAGTTAACGGTGACCGACGCCTTCGGACGCACGAGTTCGACGAACTACCAGGTGCTGGCGAACGACGTTCCGACCGCGAACATCGAAGTCGTCGAGCGTGACGGTGAAGTGGCTACGCTGGCCGCAACCGTCGAAAACGAGATCGGCGAAATCGAGGAGCTAACCTGGACGTTCCCGGACGGATCGGAAGCGAGCGGTGAGGAAGTCACGCGAACGCTCGATGACGGAAACTACCAGATCGAACTCGTCGTCGTCGACGAGTTCGGGGCCGAATCGCGGAGCGAACAACCCGTCGCCGTCGGTAGCGTGACGCAGGCGGTCGCGGACGCGCTCGGGTTGAATCTCGAACTGGTCGTACAGCTCGGGATCCTCTCCGCCATCGGACTGGCGCTGGCGGTGGGCTATCACCGAATACCGTGGGGAGCCCTCTCGCGGAACATGCGTCGGGGCCCGAAGATCACGGTCCTCGACTCGCCAACCGTGAGCGTCGAGATGAGGCGGGTGGCGATCGGACAACTCGAAGTCACAGACGCCGGTCGCGGTCTGGAGGCGATCACGATCGACGTGATCGATACCGAGGGAGACGCCGTGATACGAAATCGCCTCGATGTCTCGGGACGGGCCGCGTACACCGCCGAACCGGAAACGCTCGCAGTACCGCCCGGTATCGAGATCGATCCCGAGGAAAGTTACACCGTTCGGATCGAAGCGGTCGACGAGAACGGGCGAAGCGCCGAACGGGAGGCCGTAGCTGAGATACCCGACCGCGATATCGGCGCGGAATGAGCCCGGACCCGACCGTCGGTTGCTTTACTATACGAGATCCTTCCAGAGATTTATATATCCTCAACCGGTTAATTCGGTCGTGACGGGGCCGATAGGGGACGTATCGGGGAGTAACGTATGGAATCGATAACCGAGACGGCTCGCGTTCTCTACGTCGACGACGATCCCTCCTTCGCGGAGATGGTCTCGACGATGCTCGAACGCGAGACGGAGTACCTAGAGATCACCACCGCGAGCGGGGCTGAAGCCGGCCTCGAAATGCTCGAATCGGAGCCGATCGACTGCGTCGTCTCGGATTATGCGATGCCGAGAATCGATGGGCTGGACTTTCTTCAGAAGGTTCGCGACGAATACGAAGAGCTACCGTTTTTGTTATTGACGGGACAGGGGAGCGAAGACATCGCGAGCGAGGCGATCTCCGCGGGCGTAACGGATTACCTCCAAAAGAAACAGGGGGCCGAACACTACTCGCTCCTGGTGAGACGGATCACGAACGCCATCGAGCAGTTTCGAGCCGAACGGGAACTGGAGCGCCGGACGCGTGAATTTGAGCGCGTGAAGAACCGGTTTCAATCCTTCGTCAATCACTCGCCGGACGTCATCACCGCCATCGACGAGGAGGGAATCATCCAGTATCAAAGCCCCGCCGTCGAACGCGTCCTCGGGTACGAACAGGGCGAACTGGTCGGGACGGATTCGACCGAGTACATCCATCCCGACGACAGGGACCGTATCGTCCAAGAATTTTCGGAGATAAATGCGGAGGCTGATGGAGGGATGATGACGCAGGAGTATCGAATCAAACACGCCGACGGGTCGTGGATCTGGTTCGAATCGGTGATCAGCACGGGCCAACAGTACCGCGACAGCGGGTACATCATCAACTCACGGGACGTCACGGAACGAAAACGGCACGAGCGCGAACTCGAACAGAAGACAGACCGACTCGAGGAGTTCGCGGGCATCGTCAGCCACGATCTGCAGACGCCGATCACGATCGCCGACGCCAGACTCGAGATGGCGCGGAAGGAGTGCGACAGCGAACACCTCTCGCCGATCGGAGACGCCCTGGACCGGATGGAGGAGATCATCGATGCGACGCTGACGCTCGCCCGCGAAGGACAGATCGTCGACGAAACAACGCCGATCGACCTGACGGAACTCGCCGAGCGTTGCTTTCGCACCGTCGCACCGCCGCAGGTACCGCTTCGAACCGAGACCGATCTGACGATTCACGCCGATCGGGATCGGCTCCGACACGTCATGGAGAACCTCTTCGCCAACGCGATCGATCACGTCGGCGAAGACGTGACGGTTCGGATCGGCGAAACGGATCCCCCCGGGTTCTACGTCGCCGACGACGGTCCCGGCATCCCGGAAAGCAAGCGCGAGGCCGTCTTCGAAACGGGCTACTCGCTCGGCGATGGAGGAACGGGTTTCGGACTCGCGATCGTCAAACAGATCGTCGATGCCCACGGATGGGAAATCGACGTGACCGAAAGCGAGGGCGGCGGCGCACGCTTCGAGATCACGGGCGTCGAAACGGGATGAATGCGAAGGTCGGATGTGACTGACCGTTTCGGCGACCGAATCCATCGCCGTAATCGGCACACCCGTTTAGGACCGATCGAGCGAACGGGCGGACGTGAGACGGGACCACACAGCCGACGGCGAGCGGTCCGAGAACCCAGATACCGCGTTGCTGCTCGACGTGAGTCCGGTCGTCGGCGTTACCCTCCTCCTCGTCGGCGTGTACGTCCTCCCGGCTGCGCTCCAGCGAGAGCTCGTCTTCGAATACGGGACGCCGACGCTCGTGACCGCCTACACGGCGCACTTCGTCCACTTTTCCGCGGCGCACCTGGCGGGCAACCTCGCGGCGTTCGTTCTCGCGACCGGGACCATCTACGCCCTCTCGGTTCGGGCCGACCGCCGACGGGTCTTCTTCGCGTTCGGCGCGACGCTTTTGATCGCCTTCCCGGTCACCCTGTCGGCGCTGAACCTCGCCGTACCACGAGACGGCGTCACGTACGGCTTTTCCGGGTTGAACATGGCGATCGTGGGGTTTCTCCCGGTCGTCATCGCGACCTTCGTCGAGCGACGACTGGGCCATCACGTTGACGGGGTCGCACTGTTGACCGCGTTTCTCGCCTCGATCGGGTACATCGCCGCGCTCGCGGTCCCGCAGGTGCGGCGTTCGAGCGCGACAGTACTCATCGTCGGGATCGTCGCGGTCAGCGTGGCCGGAAAGTACGGCTCGGTTCGGATCGGTCGATCCGTCTCGTCCGAGTTCGCCCGCGAAAACGGGAAGACGGGGGCACTCCTCGCCGTTAGCTTCGGGATCTGGGCCGCACTGCTCTCGCTCGGGTTCCCGGCCACGGTCGCCGACGGCGGGACGATCACCAACGTCTACGTCCACTTTCTCGGGTACGCGCTCGGGTTCACCACGGCGTACATCGCCTATGAATGGCAGCTCGTCGGCGAACGGCCAAGCGTGAGGGGGGTATCGACGGCGGGGCGCGAGAGAAAACGGAACTGAACGGACGGTCGAGCGTTCGGGACCACGTCGACTCAGACCGGCTCGAAAACGACGAGGCGCTCGCCACGCTCGTTCGTGTCGACGCCGACCGTGACCGCCTGACCGATCTCGACGTCCTCGTGATCGATCCCGCGAACCTGTCCGGTGAGTCGGACGGGACCGAACCGTGCGATGGCGACGACGAACGGGACGTCGGCGTCGAACGACGGGCCGGCGACGTTCGTGATCGTCGACGTCAGGATTTCGCCGGTGTCGGGAAGCGGCCGCTCGGTGAACTCGCGTTCGCCCGTCTCGGGGTCGATCCGCCGCGGCGGGAGCCAGCCGTTCCCGCTCGGACTCTCGAGATAGAACGGTTCGCCCTCGGCGAGCGCATCGAGGAAGTCGTCGTACCCGCCGTCGCGGGCCCGATTCTCGTCGCTCATTCGATCACCTCCAGGACGGTGACCACACAGCTCGCGACCGTCCCGCCGGCGTTGTGCGCAAGCGCGATTTCGGCGTCGGTAACGGCGTCGCTGTTGACGTGATCGCCGCGGAGGAGTTTGGTGAGTTCGGAGAGTTGTGCACATCCCGTCGCGCCGACGGGGTGTCCCTTCGCCTTCAGGCCGCCGGAGAGGTTGATCGGACGGTCGCCGTCGATGGTCGTCTCGCCGTTGCTCGCGGCGTCGATCCCCTCGCCGACCTCGTCGAAGCCGAGCGCCTCGATGGCCAACACCTCCGCGATCGTAAAGCAATCGTGGACCTCGGCGACGTCGACGTCGTCGGGGACGATATTCGCGTCGCCGTAGGCCTGCTCTGCGGCGCGCGCTGCGGCCGGCGCGCGCGCTATCGAGTCTCGATCCTGGAGCGCCATCCGATCGCCGCCCTGACCCGTTCCGACGATCGCAACCTCGGGATCGAGGTCGCGTTCCTCGGCGAAGGATTCGCTGACGAGCAGGGCGGCGCTCCCGCCGTCGCTCATCGGCGAACAATCGTACATCCCGAAGGGCGAACAGATCGTCGGCGCGCTCAACACGTCCTCGACGTCGATCGATCGCTGAAACTGCGCGAGGTCGTTTTCGACGGCGTTCGCGTGGTTTTTCACGGCGATGTGGGCGAGATCCTCCCGCGTGCCGCCGTACTCGTGAAAGTACCGATTGGCCATCAGCGAGTACGCCCCCGGAAACGTGACGCCGGCGTTGATCTCCCACAGCGCGTCCGCGGCGGCGGCGAGCCCGGCCGTCGCGTCGGCCGTCGAGAGGTTCGTCATGCGCTCGGCCCCGCCGACCAGCGCGACGTCGACGTCGCCGGTTCTGATTCGATCGACGCCGTGGCGAGCGGCCGCCCCGCTCGAGGCGCACGCGCTCTCGATCCGCGTCGCGGGGGCGGCGACGCCGGCCGCGTCGGCGGCGAGCGGCCCCGTGTGTCCCTGTCCCTCGGCGATCTCTCCCATGAAATTGCCGTAAAAGACCTCGTCGACGTCATCGGGCGAGAGGCCGGCATCGTCGTAGGCCTCGCTCGCGGCTTCGGCGAAGAGGTCCCGGGACGTCCGGTCGCCGTGCGTTCCGAACTTCGTCATGCCGACGCCTGCGATCGGTACCCGTGTCACTTTGCCCCCCTCCGTTCGGTGAGATCAAACATAGTTCGTCCCCTCTCGTGGTCAACCGCCGCCCTCTCGCCGTCGATCGATTCGTCCGTTCTGTTGTCTGCTGTCAACGTTGGACATACTCGGCGGTCGATACTCATGTGTCCTTCGAATGTCGACGAGGACGCGAGTGCGGAAGAAACCGGATCCGGACCGACGCTATCGGTTCCCGCGGTTTCGGCGTCTGCTCAACAGCGCGGCGGCGAGCAGCGCGACGAGTGCGACACCGACGCCGAAACCGGGGAGCTCGGCCGGTTCTTCGGTCGGTTCGGAGTCCCCGTCGTCCTCCTCCGTTCCCGGCTCGGAGGTGTCGTCAGCGTCCGTTCCCGGTTCGGAGGCGTCGTCGTCGTCCTCCGTTCCCGGTTCGGAGGTGTCGTCGTCAGGCTCGGCGGTTTCGTCGTCCGAACCGGACTCGGGGACGGACTCGACGACGGCGAACTCGCTGAATCCGTCGGTCGTGACGACGATCTCGAACGTATCGTCGTTTTCGTTCTCGGTTACGTCGGGATCGAGACGCTCCCACGACGCTCCGTCCTCCGTGTGAAGGACGTCGATATTCTCGGGATCTTCGCTATCGATCGCCTCGCGGTCGACGGTGAGCGTCTTCGTCGCCGAGTCGACGTCGTCGTCGGTTAGATCGGTGTCGATCTCGTAGGCGAAGACGGCGGAGAACCCGTCGGGTACCGCGGCGTCGGGTGTCGACTTCGTCTCGACCGAGAGGCTGGCATCGTCGAACGTGGTCGACTCGATATCGATCGTGTCGATGGTTACGCCGGTCGTCTCGCTCACCTCGGTCGACTCGAGGTCGATGTGAACCGTCTCGCCCGAACGGAGATTGGTCAGATCGATCTCGACGGTCCCGTCGGTGACTTCGGACCGGGTGTCGATATCGGGGACGCCACCGCCGCTGGAAGCGGTCGGAGTGGGCGAATCCGGTGCCGCTTCGATCGTCACCGTCTCCTGTTGACCGTCCGTCGGCGACACGTCGAGCAAGAGGTCGGATCCCACGTCACCATCTCCGAGATCGGTTGAGAGCGCCACCGTTTCGTCAGCACCAGCGCCAACGTTCACATCCCGAGTGTCGACCGTGTCGCCGTCGAGCAGTAACTCGACGGTTTCAGTTCCGGCGGTTTCACCGGTGTTTTCGACAGTGACGTCGACCTCGAGCGTGTCATCGGTATCGAGTTCGTCCGGCGAATCGGCGATCGTCGCCTCGAAGTCGGGACCCGTTAGTACGTCGACGGTTTCGGAGTCGTTGTCGTCCTGCGTCGAGAGTTCGAGATCGGCTGTATCGAGCGTCGCAGCGGTCGATTCGTCGACCTCGAACGTGAGCGGGTCGAACGTCTCGCCGTCGTGTTCCTCACCTGACGACAGCTCCCCGCCCACTCCGATTTCGAAGTCGGTCGATTCGGCGACCTCATCGCCGTCGAGTTCGAGCACGA
>CAZLHT010000015.1:0-11483 GCA_964559185.1 uncultured Natronomonas sp. | reverse complement strand
TTCGGCTACTTCCGCGGAAATGTTTCGTATCTGTTCCTCGCTATTATCGTCCTCGTCTATCTCCTCGAACTGATCGTCATCGCGGTGGCACCGCAGTACTTCCAGTCGCTATTCGTCCTGAGCTCCGAGAACCCGGAATTCGTCTGGACGTGGGCAACGTCGGTATTCTCTCACAGTCCCGGCACGTTCTGGCATATCTTCGGCAACGGCATCGTGCTGTTCTTCTTCGGCCCTATCGTAGAGCGTCAGATCGGCTCCCGGAAGTTCGCGGCGCTGTTTCTGATAAGTGGCATTGCCGCCGGGCTCGGTCAGATCGCCTTCGGTTACGCCATTGGCGACCCCGTCGACGGCGTTCTCGGTGCCAGCGGTGCCATCATGGCTATCCTCGGCGTTCTCACGGTGACCAACCCGGACATGAAGGTGTTGTTGTATTTCTTCATCCCAGTTCCAATCTGGCTGCTGACGCTCGGCTACGCCGGACTGTCGGTCGTCGGCGCGCTGTCGGTGGGTGGCGTCCTCGACAACGTCGCTCACGTCGCACACCTCGTCGGCCTGCTGATCGGACTGTGGTATGGCAACCGAATCAAGGACCGAATCGGCAGTGGGCCGAGACAGTTGAACCTTGGCCCCGGTCGCGGTCCCGGCGGTCCGGGTCGATTTCCGTAGATGCGCATTGTCGCCGAGCGATTCCGACCGGACGCTGTCGATCGCGACGATTACGGGGCGATGAAGGCGATGCAGTCGAAGATCGCCGAGGCCGCGACGTTCGAGGATGCCACCGATCTCACTCCTCCCTCGATTCGCTCGGGTGAGGCACTCGTCGCCGGGATCGATCAGTCCTTTCCCGCCGATCGAGCGGTGTCGGCGGTGGTCGTCTGCCGGGGGGAGGAGATCGTCGCCCGCGCGAGCGCCGTCCGGCCGCAATCGATGTCGTACGTTCCCGGCCTGCTCGCGTTTCGTGAGGGACCGCCGATACTTGCCGCGCTCGAATCACTCGACGTCGAAGTCGATCTCCTCGTCTTCGATGGCAGCGGCCGAATTCACTACCGCGAAGCCGGGATCGCCACCCACGCGGGCGTCTGCGTCGACGCTCCCTCGATCGGGGTCGCGAAGGGACTCCTCTGCGGCAGGCCGGTGAAGCCGACGGACGAACTCGCGGCCGGCGAATCGGTTCTGATCGAGGCCGACGATTCGATGAGCGCCCCGAACGGGGCGGTCGTCGGCCACGCCTATCAGAGCCGGCAGTACCCCAATTCGATGAGGATCAATCCGCTCTACGTCTCGCCGGGGCACCGGCTGTCGGCGGAGACGACGCTGGCGTGTGTGAAAGCCTGCGGCGGCGAGTTCAAACTGCCGCGACCGATACGACTTGCCGATCGGTACGCCGAGGAGCTTAAATCGGGGCTGTAGAACGGAACGGATCGGCGTGGTCGTCGATTCGGTGCCATTTCGATCGTGCGTTTCAGATTTGCCGTGCAGTAAGATCTCGAGACAGACCGACGACGAGTCCTTCGGTGTCGAGACGGACATGGCACCTGATCCGTCGGACCCGGCCGAGCTCGGGGTTCGTCCGGTACTCCACCACATCGTGCTTCGTGACACCCGAACGGAACCGCTCGAAGAGCCGCCGCAATCGCGTGCGATCGCCGGGATGGACGACCGTCTCTATGAACGCCATCTCGGTCGATATCGTCCCGGTATCGACGCCGAAGAATCGCTCGATTGCCCCGTGTCTCGATACGTCGCCGGTTTCGAGATCGGTCTCGAAAACGATCGTGTTCGTGCATTCGAGTGCGGACTCCAACCGTTCGCGTTCGCGCTCGGCGCGCGCCCGTTCGATGGCGTTCCGTATCCGGTTGGCCAGGACTGTGTACTGTTCCGTGTCGCCGTTCTTCCGGAGGAAGTCGGTTATCCCCGCAGAGATCGCGTTTCTGGCGATCCCTTCGGAGTCTTTGCCGGTGAACAGTATGAACGGAAGATCGGCGGAGACCTCCCGAACGGCTCGGAAGAACTCGATTCCGTTCCGGACCGGCATGTCGTGATCGGAGACGATACAGTCGATATCGTGCGCCGATAGCACATCCAGTCCGTCCTCGGGGCTGGTTTCGGTCCGAACGACGAACCGATCGTCCCGGTGTTCGAGGAACGCCGCGACCATGTCCGCGAACCCCGGCTCGTCGTCGACGTGGAGAACGTGGATCGGATCCGCAGCTGTCGTATCGCCGTCAGGCAGCGTCTCCTCTTGACCGCGAGAGTGGTGGTTCCGGTGAGACGGTTCGGACGACACCGATCGGTCCGAACCGCGGCGTGTGTCGGAAGCGACGTCCGAATCGTTTTCGTTCGTGTTCATGCGTTGTCCCGTTCCGCCGGTGGCCGGCCCCCGCCGCCGAGCACCCTGCGACCGCTATGCCGAAGCCGTGAACGCGTATGGGCTTTGTAAGACCGTCCTAATGAACCGTAAGAGGGGGCTAACCAGGGGATATGCCAGCCTAATACCAGTCGAAGGTGGCTTAATCCCCGATTAAGAGTATTCCCACTCCCGGGAGAGACCCTGTTCGGGAAACCCGAAGCACTGCCATCGGATGGACAGGGCGTCCGGAACGGTCGGACACCAACGTCTAACTACCGTCGCCGCGAGGGATTCGTATGAGCAATCGGACCGTCGTTATCACAGGTTGTTCGTCCGGGATCGGCCGGGCGGCGGCGTATGCGTTCCTAGACGAAGAGTGGCGGGTCTACGCGACGGCGCGCAACCCCGCCGACATCGAAACGCTCGGTGAAGCGGGCTGCGACATAGGGACGCTCGACGTCCGCGACGGCGACGACGTGGCACGGGTCGTCGAGCGAATCATCGAGAAGGAGGACCGTCTCGACGCCGTGGTGAACAATGCCGGCTACGGCCAGCATGGCCCCCTAGAAGATATCGACGACGAGCTGTTCGAAACGCAGTTCGACGTCAACGTCTTTGGCCCCCACCGGCTGATACGCGAAACGCTGCCGCACATGCGCGAACGAGAGGAGGGGACAATCGTCAACGTCTCCTCGATCTCCGGACGACTCGCCGCCCCGGGGATGGGCGCATACTCGGCGTCGAAACACGCGATCGAGGGGTACAGCGACGCGCTCCGTCGGGAACTCGAACCGTTCGGCGTGGACGTGAGCGTCGTCCAACCCGGGCCGGTGCAGACGAGTTTTCGCGACCGCGTCGACGACGAGATCGGTCGGCTTGATCAAACGGAGGCCTACGAGGATCTCTACGCGTTTCAGGAGGACGCCACGCTCATCGGCGGCGACGGCCCGTTTGCCATCCATCCGGCGACGGTCGCCGAAGCCATCGTGGAAGCCGCGATCACGCCGGATCCAGAACCACGCTACGTCGTCGGCCGCGCGGCCCAACTACTCGTCTACGCGAGTTACCTTCCCGACCGAATCGAGGACCGGGTGTTCGAGATGGTTCGGCGGTTCAGTTCCTGAGATGTTCGAAGACTACAATCGGCTGGCGGCGACGCCGGCTCACGAACTCGCCCTCGAGTGTCTAGCGGCGGGTATCGAAGCGGCCCAACCCGAGAGAGCCGTCGAACGACACTGTGCCCTCGAGGGCGACGTCCTCCGAATCGAGGACGCCGAATACGACCTGTCGAGATACGACTCCGTCCGCGTACTCGGCGGTGGAAAAGCGGCTGACGATCTCGCTGCAGCCTTCGAGACGCTTCTCGGCGATCGGGTGAGCGGCGGCGTCGTCGTGACGAACGAACGGACGGCCGAGACGGAGCGCGTGACGGTCCGGCTCGGCGAGCATCCGACGCCCGGCGAAGGCAGCGTTTCGGGAGCGACGGCGGTCCTGGACGCCGCTGCGGACGCCGACGAGAAAACTCTCGTCATCGCGGCGATCGCGGGGGGCGCAAGCGCGATCCTCTGTGCACCCATGGAGGCGCTCTCGGTCGAGGACATCCGGGACGTCACCGACGGCCTTCTGAGCGCCGGGGCGTCGATCGACGAGATAAACGTCGTTCGGCGGGCCTGCTCGAAGATCAAGGGTGGCGGACTGGCCGCCGCCGCAGCCCCGGCGACGGTCGTCGGCGTCATCGTCAGCGACGTTGTCGGCGACGACCTCACGGTCATCGCCAGCGGCCCGACGGTGCCGACGAAAACCGAGCCGGCGGCCGCATTAGACGTGCTCGATCGATACGAACTCTCGGTGCCGGCGGTCCGCGAGTGGCTCGAACGGGCCGAACCGGCCGAACCCTCGGCCGTAGACGTCGACAACCACGTCATCGTCTCCGGACGCGATGCGATCGATGCGGCCAGAGAGAAGGCGATCGATCGCGACTACGGGACGTGTGTCCTCTCGACGAGGATCGAGGGCGAATCGGCGGCTTCGGGGCGATTTCACGCCGCGATCGGAACGGAGTCTGCCGCGAGCGGAGATCCGGTCGCGCCAGCGGCGGTCATTCTCTCGGGCGGGGAAACGACGGTTCGGGTGATCGGAGACGGGGTCGGCGGGCCGAACCAAGAGTTCGCGCTCGCCGCGGCGAGCGAACTCCCTCCATCGGCGGTTCTCGGGGCCGTCGACACCGACGGCGGCGACGGGAGCACCGATGCAGCGGGGGCGTTGGTCGACGCGGGGACGGTGGACGATCCGGACGCGGCTCGCGACGCGCTCGCCGACAACGACAGTTACAATTTTCTCGACTCGAAAGGGCTACTCCTACGGACGGGAGCGACCGGAACGAATGTGAACGACCTCCGCGTGCTCGTCGTTCCGTCGAAGGGTAATTCGAAGATTTAATCCAGACAGTGTGCGACGACATCCAGCATCGCCTCACCGTGGACCGGCTCGGCGAACAGCGGTACCCGTTTCACGTCGCGGCCGCGAAACAGTTTCTGGGCCCGCCGAAGGGCGTCCCGCTGGACGTCCCAGCGCCGGCGGCAGAACTCGCAGTGTTCCGTGCCGGGAGCGATGAACCAGTCCGCATCGAGTCCCGTGGCGGCCGTCAGATTCTCGCTGACGCGGTTGACGACGACGGTTCGAACGGGGATTTCGAACGTCTCCAGTCGATCGATCAAACGTTCGCTCTCGGTGACGCTCATCTCCTCTGGGATCGTGACGACGCGGAAATCCGTTCGATCGGGATCTTTGAGCGCGGCTCGCAACCGCTGGATCTTCGATGAGAGCTCCTTCATGCTCGCCGTCTCGTTCTCGACAGATTCCTTGTCGCCGAAGAGACCGGCGAGTCCGCCGGCCATCCCGGAGAGTCGTTCTCTGAGCGAGAGCAATCGTCCCATCATCGAATCCATCACGTCGGGTAGCTCCAGCAGCCGAAGGGTGTGACCGGTCGGAGCGGTGTCGACGACGACGCGCTCGAACCGCGGGTCGTCGAGATAGTCGATCAAAAGCTGCATCGCGGCGGCCTCGTCCGCTCCGGGCATCGCGCCACCGAGGGGGTGACCCCCCTGGCCGCCGAGCAATTCTCCGAGACCGCCGAGTCCGGCGGAATCGGCGTCGGTGTCCCACTCCTCGTTCTCGGCACCCGGCGCGAACGGTCCCTCGGCGACCGCCGATTCGGGATCGATTTCGACCGCGAAAAGCGGACTTTCCTCCCGAATTCGGACCGGCTCGGCGGGAATCTCCATCTCGAGGGTGTCCGAAAGCGAGTGGGCCGGATCGGTCGAGACGACGAGCGTCGACATTCCACCGCGGGCGCTCGCGAGTGCGGTGGCGGCAGCGCAGGTCGTCTTGCCGACGCCGCCTTTGCCGCCGTAGAGCACGTATTCGGGCGCGTCGACGCCGACCGGAGGATCGCCCTCGTCGATCGATTCGACTGGTTCGACGGTGAGTTCGCTCATAGGGGCCGTCGGGGGTGGTCGTTTGTGTACCCGTCGGTCTACGACAGTACTGGAAACAGAAGGTGAATTCCGTGGATTACGCCGAAGAGTCGACGACGTCGGTCGAGTCATGCACGGACTCGGTCACGTCTTCGAGTTGCTCTTGGACGGCTTCGGCTTGCGATTCGAGCTGCTTTTGCAGCTCCTCGCCGCGGGCTTCGAACTCGTGTTGGAGCTCCTCGATGGCCGCCTCGAGTTGTTCGAGGGCGGCGATTGTCTGCTCTTCGAGCTGCTCGTGGTTCTCGAGGAGCGTAGCGACCTGCTCGTCGAGGGCGGCGAGGAACTCGTCGAGGAACGCTCCGCCCGATTCGGCGCTCTCGGTGACGTTCGCTTCGAGTTGATCGATGACGTCGAGCTGGCTCTCCTCGATGGTGTCGAGCCCGTCGTGCAGCATCGTTCGGACCTCCGAGAGACCACTTCCGGCGGGAATGGCGGATTCGACGGCGTCGAAGTACGTATCGACGCTCGTCCGAACGAGGTCGGTACCTCGTTCGGAGACGTCCCGGGCGGGATCGAAGTTGCCGAGGAACGTTTCGTTGGCATTTTTCTGCATCTGAATGCCGTTCTCGACTGCTTCGTGTGTGCTCTCTATTGCATTGCGCTGGAACTCGAAGGCCATCGTGACTGGCGGCATGTATTCGCTCATCGTACCTGTACGAAATACCCCGAAACACATAATAGTGTCGGTAGGAACCAACTAATACCATCAAGATACATAGAAAACCGAAGAGTGTATGAAGAAACCCGAGATCGTCGGGGCACGGAGTCAGAGTTGAATCGAACCTTCGGGTTGGGTAGCGGCTCGAATCGAACGAAGACCCCCATTTTAAGCCCCTCTCCGTGTTCGTTCCTCTCATGTCGCTCACCCTGTCGCCGGAGACCGCCGGACGGTACCTCTCCCGGCGTGAGGATGTTTCCGGATTGGCCGTCGACGTCGACGCAGCCGAGTTGGGCGGCGGCGTTTCGAACCGCGTCCTGATGGTCCGAAGGGGGGACGAGTGTCTCGTCCTCAAGCAGCCGCGTCCGAATCTAGCCGTCGAGGCGAATTGGCCCGCCGACGTCGATCGCGTGCACAACGAAGCGGCGGCGACGCGCGTCTACGAATCGGTGCTCAAAGGGACGGCCCTGCCGGCTGCGGTTCCGGCGGTCCGATTCGAGGACCGCGAGAATAACGTCGTCGGCTTCGAGTGCGCACCCCAAACCGCCCGGATGTGGAAGGACGATCTTCTCGACGGCCGCGTCGACGTTCGAGTCGCCGAAACGGTCGGCCGCGTTCTCGGTGCCGTCCACGACGCGGCGGCCGGCAACCCCCAACTGCTCGCACCGTTCGAGAGCAAGCGCCCGTTCGAGCAGCTTCGGATCGACCCGTACCACCGGACGGTCGCCCGCCGGCACCCCGACGTCGCGGAGGCGATCGAGACCGCAACCGAGCGGCTGCTCGATTCGGATCGCACGCTCGTCCACGGCGATTACAGCCCGAAGAACGTGCTCGTCCAGGACGACGAGCGGCTCCGGGTCTGGATCCTCGATTTCGAGGTCGCCCACCGCGGCGATCCCTCCTTCGATACGGCCTTCATGCTCAACCATCTCTTCATCAAATCGGTGTACAACGCCGAGAGAGGCGACGAGTACCGCGAGGCAGCGCGGACGTTCTTCGATGCCTACGAGGCGGTCGTTTCCTGGAATATCGAAGCGGAGACTGTGGCGGAACTGGGCGTGCTCATGCTCGCACGCGTGGACGGGAAGTCGCCGGTCGAGTACGTCGAGCGCACGGAGACGAAAGGGACTCTGCGACGGATCGCGAAACGGACGTTAACGGAATCGATCCGAGACCTCAAGGCGTTCGAGGAAGTGGTTCGGACGGAGGGCGCTTGAGGGAACGCCGACGCCCCGAGGACGCCGACGTGCCGTATCGTTTAACCGGTCGCTGTCCGAGTGGTCGTCCATGACGACGATCGAATCAGTCGACGCCTGGGAGGTGTTGGACTCCCGCGGGAACCCGACGGTCCACGCCAGAGTGCGCACGGCAGGAGGATCGGGGACGTTCACCGTCCCCGCCGGCGCGAGCACCGGGAGCCACGAGGCGGTCGAGCGTCGCGACGGCGGCGAGCGGTTCGGAGGGATGGGAGTCTCGGAGGCGGTCGCGTCGGTCGACGAGGAACTCGAATCGGTCGTCGTCGGACGCGACGTTACCGAGCAGAGGGTGATCGACGACGCACTGGTCGAGGCCGACGGGGACGAGAATCTCTCGAATCTCGGCGCGAACGCCGTGCTCTCGGTGTCTGGCGCCGTCGCCAGAGCCGCGGCCGCCACTCGAGACGAGCCGTTGTACGAGTACCTCGCGCCGGAGGAACCGGGAGCGCTCCCTAGACCAATGGTGAACATCTTGAGCGGTGGCCTCCACGCCCACGGCGGCGTCGAGATCCAGGATTTTCTCGTCGTTCCGACGGGTGCGCAAACCTACGGCGAGGCGATCGAAACCGTCTGGGAGGTCCGGCGTGCTGTCAGAGATCGGATCGAAGAAAGCGGCGTCAGGCCGCTCGTCGCCGACGAGGGGGGCTTTTCGCCGCCGATGGATTCGATCGACGAGGCGTTCGAGCTGCTCAGAGTAGGGATCGAAAACGCCGGCTTCGAACCCTCTCGTGACGACGTCGCCTTCGCCGTCGACGTCGCGGCGACACACTTTTACAACGAGGGAACGGGACGATACCGCCTCGAAACCGACGACCTCTCCCTCGACCGCAAGGGGATGATCGATCGGATTCTCGAGTGGGCGGATGCGTATCCGATCGTCTCGATCGAGGATCCGCTCTTCGAGGACGACTGGGAGGGGTGGAGAGCACTGAACGAGCGGCTGGACGGGGTCCAGTTGCTCGGCGACGACTTTCTCGTGACCGACGCGGCTCGACTTGATCGCGCGATCGAATCCGAAGCCGCGAACGCGGTGCTCGTTAAGATGAATCAGGCGGGGACGATCACAAGGACGGTCGACGTCATCGAACGCGCGAAAGCGGCCGGTCTTTCGACGGTCGTTTCGGCTCGCTCGGGCGAGACGTGCGACTCGACGATGTCGGATCTCGCGGTGGCGTTCGACGCCGGCCAGTTGAAAGTCGGCTCACTCGCCCGCTCGGAGCGGCTCGCGAAGTACAACCGGCTGTTCGAGTTTGCGGCCGATAGAGAGCCGACGCTGGCGGATCTTTGAGGGAATGAAATTCGCGTCACGGAGAATTGACCGTTACGGCGAAAGCCGCTGACGGTCCCGTGGGAACAACACCGCTTCGCGGATGTTATCCAGCTCAAGCATCGTCATGAGCAACCGCTCCGCACCGATCGCCCAGCCGGCGTGTGGCGGCATGCCGTATTTGAAGGTCTTCGTGTAGTACTCGAAGGCGTCGGGGTCGAGCCCCTGCGCCTCGAAGCCCTCGATGAGCCGTTCGCGGCGGTGTTCGCGCTGCCCGCCCGAGACGAGTTCCATCCGTGGATGCATCAGATCGAATCCCGTCGATAGGGTCTCATCGTCGTCGTGGTCCATGATGTAGAAGGGCTTGATCTCGGCGGGCCAGTCGGTGATGAAGTAATGTCCCCCCACGTCGTCGCCGAGGACCTTCTCGCCCTCGGTCGGCAGATCGTCGCCCCAGACGAGCTGTTCGTCGAGTTCGCCGGTCGCGTTGATCCGCTGGATCGCCTCCTCGTAGGTGAGTCGCGGGAACGGCGTTTCGGGGACCTCGAACTCGTCGGCGAGACCCAACGCTTCGAGTTCGTCGACACAGTTCTCGGCGACGGCCTCGTAGACCGCGACGACGACCGACTCGCAGACGTCCATCGCCTCGTGTTGATCGCTGAAGGCCCCCTCGAAGTCAATCGAGGTCGCCTCGTTGAGGTGTCGGGGCGTGTTGTGCTCTTCGGCGCGGAAGATCGGCCCAATCTCGAAGACGCGCTCGATGCTCGAACCCGCCACGAGCTGTTTGAAGAGCTGCGGACTCTGGTTCATGAACGCCTCCCGGCCGAAGTAGGTGATCGGGAAAAGCTCCGTCCCGCCCTCGGTGCCGGTCGCGACGATCTTCGGAGTCGTGATCTCGGTCGCGTCGACGTTGCGGAACGCATCTCGGACGGCTCGAAGTGTCTCGCCTCGGATCTCGAAGATGGCCTGTCCCGCCTCACGGCGGAGATCGAGCGTCCGGTTGTCGAGACGGGTGGGAAGCTCGGCGTCGACCTTTCCGGTCGGATCGAGTGGGAGTTCGGTGTCGGCGGCCGACAGCACCTCGACGGTCTTTGGGGTGATCTCGACGCCCGTCGGGGCGCGCGGCTCCTCGTCGACGACGCCGGTCACCGACACGACGGATTCCCGGGAGAGGCCGAGACCGGTATCGACCAACCCATCGTCCATCTCGTCCTTTTCGAACTTGACCTGAATGCGTCCGGTCTTATCTCGCAGGATCAGAAAGGCGATACCGCCGAGATCGCGGATCTCGTGAACCCAGCCGGCGACGGTGGCCGTTTCGCCCGGCATCGCATCCGCCGTGTACGTTCGATCGTCCATACGCCGGATTCTCGGCGGGTAGACTTAAGCGCGGGGAAACGCGGCGATAGGGAGCAACAGCGCGGTCGATCTCAAAGACGTGCGTCAGGCGAATTCGATCTCCGATCGTTCGACGACCTTGCCGAAGAGCCACCCTGCGTGTTCGAGGGCGTATTCGCGGTGAGCGTCCTCGATCACCCCGACGGCGTCCTCGACAAGGATCGGCCGGTAATCGCGCAGCCCGGCCGAGCCGGCGGTGTGGAGGACGCAGACGTTTGCGAGCGTTCCGCAGATCACGAGATCGCGGATGCCGTGGGTTTCGAGGTACCCCTCGAGTCCCGTTCGGTAGAAGGCGTCGTAGGTGTGTTTTTCGACGACGAGCTCCGATTCGCGGGGTCCGAGTTCTTCGACCAGTTCGGCGTCCCAGGACCCCTCGAGGACGTGTTCGCCCCACCGATCGAACTCGTCGTAGTAGTGAGCGTCCTCGAACTGTTCGGGCGGATGGACGTCGCGGGTGAAGATCACCGACGCGTCGGCCTCGCGAGCGGCGGCGACGAGATCGGTGACGGGATCGATCGCCTCGGCACTCTGGGGTGCGTACAGCGAACCGTCGGGGTGACAGAAGCCGTTCTGCATGTCCACGACGACGACCGCGGTCTCGTCCGGTTCGAGGTTCATGGTCGTCGATTGGACCCTGATCGTCAAACCGTTTCCGCCCCGGGGGCAATCCGCGACTACCGACCGGGATCGCGGACCGACTGCCGTGCGCTTTTATCGGTTCGGCTCCGACGAGGAACAATGACTCGACGGCCGATGGCGGCACTGGCGCTCATCGTCCTACTCGCGCTCGCCGGCTGTTCCATCGGCTATCAGTCCGACGCCGATACAACCGAGCCGACGACGCGCGCTGAGGACCACCTCGGCTACTACGACGGTTACTGGTACAACGATACGTTCGATATCGACGCCGAGGACGGCCTCTCGGCGGCACAGGAGGAGGCCGTTTTCTCCCGGGCGATGGCCCGAATCCAACTGTTGCGCGGACTTCGATTCAACGATGACGTCGAAATCGAAATCG
>CAZLHT010000014.1:0-11500 GCA_964559185.1 uncultured Natronomonas sp. | reverse complement strand
TAAAAGCGGCGTGGAGTATACCAAACATGAACTCATCGATGCGCTCTATACCTTCGTTTCACAGGAGGGCCGGATCCCGATCCATAAAGAGTTCCAAACAGATGACCGGTTGCCTGGATTCTCGACGTACACTCGACACTTTGGCTCGTTTCGAGAGGCGATCGCGGCCGCGATGCTCGAGACAATCCCTACACGAGTTTCCGTCGATCGCTCCGGAAAGACCGAAACCCACACACTCAGATCCGGTGAGTCGATGACGGTTCGCGGCGAGTCGCTCGTCGTCGAGGTCGAGACCGAGACGGAGGTCCGGCTCATTTACGACGCGCTGCGCGAAGCGATCGACGAGCCAGCGTGAAACACCTTCGGAGTATCCGGAAGGTCCGGGGTCACCCCGATCCAGTTAGACCTCCAGCAGAGAACCCTCGTTTCAACTGTTTCACCTCGAACGCTCGGCCGAACCCTCTCCCCTTATTTTTCTGCCCCGGAGGGGCAGTGCCCTTTAGGCACACTCCCTAAGGGGATCTTTGCGATTTGCACAAATAAGCCAGCCGATAGATCCGGCGTTTCGACGGTTCTAGATGAAATAGCTATCAAAGTTATGAGAGATTACCGCTGGCGCGCGGTCGGTTTTATAAAGGAAGGAAGGTGAATGGGAGCGTTGCCACTCATCTGTCGCCGCTTAGTGGATGATCCCGGCCTGCTCGCGAGCCCATAGATCTCCGAGCAGTGCGTTCGCTTTCGTAGTTTCGCGCCCGCCGGTCGACGTCTCGTACTCGACGGTCGCATTCCGGAGATCGCGCTCGTTGCCACCGGAGCCGACCCAGGCGTCGAGTGCCTCCTGGAGGACTTCCGGAGCCCAGGGCGAGCTGGAGCCACGAAGCCGACTGAGGACGGACTCGATTTTGATTCGGATCTGACCGGAGTCGTCGTCGACGATCTCGGCGGCGTAGCGCGAGAGCCATCTCTGCATTGCGCCGCTCATCTTCTCGAGAACGCGATCGTCTATCTCGAGCAGGCCAGCCGTCGCTTTCCAGGCGGCGTCCATCTGCTGTTCGGTCGTCCGAAGGACGTCGCGGATTTCCTCGGCACATTTTCGAGAACGGAATCGGATGTACCCGTTGCTGTTATCGAGGATACCATCGAGGTGTTCGAGAGCACGGTAGATAGTCGAGATATCGCGACCGGCGCCGTCGGCGACCGTCCGATAATGGCTCTCGCCGTTCGAGGCAATCTCGTTGACGACGTCGAGGTCGGCGTCGGTCAGTTCTCGAAACGTCCGGATGATAATCGATTCCTGTCTTGCCTCGATCTCCGGCGTCGGATCGGGATGCAGCTGGATCGGGATGTCCGACGTCTCAATTTTGAAGTGATCGTCGGCGACGAACGCGAGTTCGGCATCGGTCGGGATGTCGGCGTGCTCGAGGCAGTTGATGATCGTCTCTTCGAGTTCTTTGGTCAGCTCGTCGCGATCGTTCCAGGCAACGGGACTCTGATTAAGAGTCAGCGAGTCTCCGTCGCCTCGTTTGAAGAGCGCCGCGAATTTTGGATAATACAGCGGATCGTCAGTTTGCTTCTTTCGGGTGTGCTTCGGGTGGTAGTGTTTCAGCTGCTTACCGAGTCGTTGTCCGGGGAGTTCGCGAGCCGACCCCGCTGGATAGTTGAACCGATGATTGTATCCGACGACCTCCTCGTTATCGACTTTGTATTCGTACTTCTGCCCCTTCTCAGACGCGAGGAGATGGCTTAGCTTCCAGAAGTAGCCGCCTTCGTGGGTAAGTTTCTGAGAAAAGTTCCGTGTGAGGCGGACGTAGCGTTCGAATTGGCTGATATGGCTGTTCTCGCCGTCGATCTTGCCGGGATCCAGGTGCGAGTCATTGAATCGCTGCCCGGCTTCTGAACAGATCGTGTTGACGACCGTCCGGAAGTGCTTGGGGATCGCGTCAGGTTCGATGTTCGAACTGTTGACGACGACGTCGATCCCCTCCGGGTCGGCGTGCTGATCGTCGTCGAGATCGTCCCAGATCCCCTCCCAGGGTGTCGAGATGTTCATGCCAGCGAATCGAGGACGGATGTGGAAACTCAGCTTCTTGCGGTTAGGTCCGCGGCCGACGAGTCGCCATTCGTACATCGAATCCGTTTCGAGATCGAATTGGGCTATGGGTTCGATCGCGCCCTGCTGATAATAGATTTCGAACTCAAAGAGCTCGACCGAGTCGTCTCGTCTGATCGGGATCTCGAACGACGTACTGCCTTCGAAAGGGTCACCGAGCATCGCTCCAGACAGCGCCCAGTACGGCGCGAGGGTTCCGAGGAACCAGAGCGTCGCGTTCAGTTCGTGCGGCGCGGTGGCGACGTGCTCTCCGTCAGCCATCTAGATCACCTCGACGTCGAGACCGCTGTGGAAGATGTGGCCCCAGGATAACTGCGCCGATCGCTCCGAGCGATGTGCTCGGCCACAGTTCGTCCAGCGTCCGTTCAAATATGAATCGATACTCCGAGCAGGGAGTAACGCGAGCCGATAAATCGTCGCGTTGTCTGGATTGTAGACGCCGAGTGCATACTGCCCATCGTCCTCGAGGAGTAGCTTGTGGTTTTGTGCAGAGAACCACCATCGGCCTCGACGTCGGCTATCTCGATCGTCGATGTAATCGACGCAGTTTTTGGCCTCGACGAGATCGCCGGTAGCGACACCGTCGACAGCAGTTTCGTCGGTCGCAATAGCGTCGTAATGCATCGGCTGATCGCCGTTCGCGACGTGCTCGAGGTACCATCTATCACAAGCGGCGCGTTCGACGAGCAGGCCGGCCTCCTCGCGTTCGAGGACGCTACTCATCGCGATCGGCCTCCCCGGACTGGTCTATATCCGTGTCCTGTGGCCCGCCCGTTTCGCCGCCGTCGGTCTGAACCAAGGTCGTTTGTTCATCGTCCTCGAGGAGCAGCTCCGGCTGTTCGACCGTGACGCCAACGCGCTGCTGCGCCATCGCGACGTACTCCTCATTGAGTTCGATCCCGACGAACCGGCGCCCGAGACGCTTCGCGACGAGTAGCGTTGTTCCGGCGCCCGCGAATGGGTCGAGGACGATACCGGGCTCGGTGTAATCTCCGACGACCGGACAGTCACAGGCTTGTTCCCACCTGCCGGCCCGGTGAGCGGTCATCGTGATCTCGCGGAAATATCCACCGAGGACCGCCTTCGCTTCCGCGGCAAGCTCCTCGACGTCGTCGGTGTTCCGTCCAGCGCCGGTCTGTTGTTTGCCAGCGTCAGCGTCGGAGAACCCTTTGGCCCGGGCGGCTTCGAGGTGCGCTTGGGTGAGGTCGGATTGGTCGAAGCGGTTGAGCGCCTTTGTGAGCTGCTCGCGCTCTATCATCGACCGGTCCCGTTCCCACACCGGGATGTCCTCAACGTCACGTTCGTACGGCGCCCCGCACGACGCACAGACTGTCGGTGGGCACGAGGATTTGATCGGCGCCTCACACAGCTCCGGCGGGTAGACCGCGAAATGTGCGTCCGGGAACGCCTTGACTGGGATCTCGAACACGTCGCCGGGGTTCTTTCCGTTCGGGTGGAGCGCGTCCTCGGGTTCGGTCCCTATATACTCGTCACCACGACGCTGTTCGGCCGGGTAGGCGCCGGCCGCTGTGCCAGATGTATTGAAGTCATACCGCTCGCGACGTTCCAGAGACGCCTCCTTGTGCGGCTCGCGGACCGCATCGAGGTCGAACCAGTAGTCCGGCTCGGGTGTCAGATGAAACACGAATTCCTTGTGCTCGTGCAGCCGGTCCTTTACCGGGTGCGGCATCGGGTTCGGCTTCACCCACGGACAGTCCGCACGAACGATCCATCCGGCGTCCATGAGAGCGATCGCGACACGGTGCGGCACGAGCATCTTCGACTTCCGGCGAATCGCCGCGTTCCTTGCTGGGTGCTTCTCCGGCGAGGCATCTACCTGATTCTTACACTCTCCCTCGTATCCCTGCGCGCCCCAGGAGCCGGCGAAAGTATCGCCGAGATTGAGCCACCACGACCCGTCGTCGCGAAGCACGCGCCGCAGCTCCTCGGAGACAGCGAGCAACGAATCGATATATTCACTGAGGCTCTCCTCGAGCCCGATCTGACCGTCGACGTTGTAATCTCGGAGGCCGTAGTACGGCGGCGAACACATCGCCATGTGGACCGAGTTCGCCGGCATCTCGGCGAGTGTCTGGGCCGCGTCGCCCTGGTGGACGTCGTTAACGAATCGTTCGAGGACACTACTCATCGCGATCGGCCTCCTGATCGTTCGGCATCCGTGGTTGGTCTGATGGGTCGTTCGCCGCCGTCCGTCTGGAGTAAAGTGGCCTGTTCGGTCTCCTCGGCCATGTCGTCGAGCTTGCTCATCCGCTGGCCGGGCATCAGTCCTCGCAGTGGATCGAGGACCTCGTAACCCTCAGCTTCGAGGTCCGGCACGAGCGGGTCGACGTACTTCTTGCCGGCGAAGATCGTCACCGTCGGATCGTTGTGGCGGGCGAGGTCGTCGAGGAGACCGTCGAGAACCTGCTCAGCCCACGGCTCGCTGTCCACGTTTCCGATGTAGGTGTCGTAGGGCTCGACCCAATTTTCGGGCCGTACGAGACCGTGCTCGGCCGAGAGAATGTTCCACCAGTCGCCACGGAGCCGGGCGACACGGCGGCGCTTTCGAAACAACGCCGATTCGTCGTAGAGGTCGCGCGCCTCCGCCGGATGGTCCCGCTTCGACTTCGTGCAACCAACGAGAACAACCTCAGTCATCGGCCTCTACACCTCCGAATTCGCCAAGATCCCACTGGTCGGTCCGGGTGTTGAAGTCGTCGTTGTACTCCGTCATCCGGTGGGTTGCCGAGACGAGCATCGCGAACTCGAAGGCCCCGCCAACGGCGTTCTGATACTGGCCGCCAACGTGACGACAGGGCTTCGCGCGCCAGTGCTTATCGAGGATCTGGTCGTTCTGGACGGCCTGTGCCGGACTGGAGTTGTCGACCGAATCCAGCAGGTCGGGCTCGTCGCGGACTGTCGCGACCAACTCGTCGTCGAGGCCCCAGCCGAGACCGTGGGCCTCCGGTCCGTCGCCGACCTCCGATCGAAACGCCAGTAGCTCCTCGATTCGCCGCTTAGGAGAGGCGTTCGCGAGTCCGCCGAGCATGTATCGGTGGTCGAGGTGACTCTCCTCGACGATCGGGTAGACTTCGTCGACGTGCTCGTCGAAGGGCGGCTGGAGCGGGACGTAGGCCCGCGGGTGATCTTCCGGGTCGTGGAGGTCCACGAACTCCTCGATGCTCTCGGTCGTTGCCTGCTGGTCGTGCAGGTAGTCCTTCGCGACGACCGCTGTCGCGTGCCTCTCGACGGCGTGGGCAAGCACGTCTTCGTTGCTCAGGTCCTCTCCGATGGCGGAGTCCATGATGCGGTCCTGTGACCGCCAGAAGCTCGCCGGGTAGCACTCCGCGGCGTTTTGAAGCCGGTACGGCCACGGGTGCTTGAGCGACGAGGCCGCGTAGATCCGAACGGGGCAGGCGTCGAGAAGGACCTCCAGCCGGCGGAGGTATCCCAGCGCCAGCCCGTCGTCGAAGATCTCCAATTCGTCGGCCGTCGCTCGAAACTCGTCGGGGTGGTTCGCGACCCGCCCGTGGCGATCGAAGGATTGCTCAGTCTCGCTCATGTACCGAACGCCTCCGTTGACGCTCGAAGCGACCAGTGTTGAATCGAGAGAAACACCAGTCCAAGCGTCGATGCGACGCCGTAGCCGACAACGAACCCATCCCACCACGTGCCCGGCGAGATCGCATAGACCACGGCCGTTATCACCGCGACACTCAGCGCGCACAGTGCGTAGAACAACGGTTGCCAGACGTCGCCCATCTAGCGAACACCTCCTTCGAACTGCTCGATATCCGTGTGTATCGAACGAACTCCGGAGTTGATCTTACACCCCGAACAGATTTGTTCGTACTCTTTGGAGTTAATCACTGACGGGTGCGTGAACGCCTGAATGATCCTCGGGCCGTAGATGTGACGCTCATCGCCACAGTACGCGGTCATTTCCTTCCCGTCAGTAGAGACGATTAGGTGGAGTGTCGGGCCGCCTCTATCCACTACGTAGCCGGGTTGAGACTCCCGAAGGAAGTTATCGAACGTCTCGCCGAGTCCGACGCCCACCTGTTCGGTATCGTCATTCATCGAGCATCACCTTCCGGGCCTGCTGGATCTCACGCCACTCCGTGCGGGCTCCTCCCTGATCGGGATGGGCGTGTTTGGCCTTCGCGCGGTAGGCGGCCTTCACGATCTCGTCGTCGGCGTCGGGATCGACTTCGAGAATCTCATGGGGTGGCTTCGTCGTCGAGCCAGCGATCACGACGTCGTCTTCATTGGCGGGCGGGAGGCGAGCGTTCGCGAACTCGCTCTCGCCGGTCTCGACAGGGCGCTTTTCCATCTTTCGCTTCTCACGAAGGTAGATCCCAATCGTTCGGACGTTGTCCCTCAGCCGCCTGTAGCGGTCACAGGCGACCGCATATTGATCGCCGCCCATCGTCCACCGATGGACGAATCCCGGATCGTCTGGATTCGATCTCGCGTACGGGCGCTGATCGGTCTTCCGCTGATCCGCGTCGAAGCTATACCGGTAGCTATCCACGTCGAGCCGATCCATCTCTGCCTCCAGGTCATCGAACGCTTCAGCCAGCGAAACGCTGTAATGGTTATTCCAAGTCCGATTCTTCGGCTGTGTTCGGTCGAACCCCGGCGACCAGTCCAACGTCACGCCGACGCACCTCCCTCGGACCGGAAAGCTTCATCCAACTCGATCCAACAGCGCCGTTCGTCGACGTGTTCGATCCAGCCCTCGAGGCCGACGTGCGGCGGGACGTCGAAGCCGTCGACGAGATCGAGACGGGCGTCGACGGTGATAACGCGATCGTGATCGCCGTCGACGCGACCAGGGATGTAGTAGTGTCCGAGGCCGCGGTGATCGACTCCGATGCGTCGATATCGAACCTGCCGATGGATCTCGGGCGGAGCCTCCTCGAGCGCGAGGAAGCGGTCGGTCGCGATCTCCTCGTCGAGTCCTAGCTGAACGATCTTCTCCCGGTCGCCGCGAGTGTCTGCCCACAGCGCGAGATGGAACGGACAGAGTGTTTTTCCGGCGATCGAGGCGTCGTCTGGGACACAGCCGACGGCTTCCTCCTCGCACGGGCTCGGATGCTCGCACTCGCCACTCTCGATCGGGCCGAACGACCGGGCAAGCGAGCTCATCGAACCACCGCCTCGGCCGTCGCGAGGACGGACGTGATCGTCGAGAGTGCAATCGCCGGGCCACCGGCTCCGGCGTCAACAAGCACGAGAGCGAACGCGGCAGTTGCCGCCCCGCCGATCGATGGCCTCGGATAGCTCATGACGAGCCTCCATCGGTCGCGGCGGACTCGCGGATCTTCTGTAATTTCTCCGCCGCGGTGGCAGGGACCTCGTCGGCCGGGACGCCGTTGATCGTCACGCGCTTCGGCGGGATATCTCTGGGTTCGTCGAGCGGTTCGAGCCGATCAGGCCGCTCGCCGTTCTCTCGGAGAAACTCCTCGCGCTCGTCGAGCAGCGCCATGATCTGTTCCCTAGGGTCGCCATCGTCGCGCCCGAGTTTGCGCTCGATCGCCTTCCAGGCTCGAACGATTTCGATGTAGTCGATGCCCTTGATCCGGGCCATCGGCCACTGGTCGTCGTAATCGATGGGTCGGTTGAGGTACCGCTCGGGATCCTCGCCGATCTCGGCTTTGAGCTTGCGGTTCGGCGTCGATTTGAGCCGGCCGCCCTTCATCGGTCGTCGCCTCCGTTGGATCCGTCTGGAACCTCTAAGCATTCAGCGGCCGACCATATCGTTCGCGACAGTTCGCGAGCCGTGTCGGGATCGAGCATCGCGACACTTTCGACCGCGATGTCCGGGTCGGACTCTCCGGCGGCCACAAACATCCGAACTGCCGGTGTAGGATGAGATGAGACGTCAACACCGACGTCGAGAGTCTCGATCTCGTCCACTGGTCCATCGACCTCTAACAGCGGACTACCGATGTGATAGTACCCGTCGCTGGCTTCAATGCAATCATCTCCAATCCGAATGGGTTCGACCGCTTCGTCGTCTTCAGATCGATCGATCCCGCCGTCGGTCATCAGATCTGTTTTGTCGTCAACGCCACATTGCCGGGTCAGCCAGTAGGTCGGTTTTCGACTTCTCGGCCACCGCCAGCCTGCGGGCTCGAAGTCCGCGAGGAGATCTTTCTCATGATATCGCTGTCGGGTCGTGTGCGTCCCATCGTCGATGACGAAGTAGACGTCAGTGGTCTCGATCGAGATCAGAATGTCGACGACGTGGTACAGCTGACGCTCGTCATCTGGTGTGTCGAGTCTATCTTCGTAGAGGACGGCACCGACACCGATTCCGGGAAACGCACTCGGCCACCCGTCATCGTCGCGTTCGTAGTGGCCCAGGATCTGACCACCGTCCGCGATAAGTTCTTTGTCCTCTGATTCATCGACGTCGATCTCGCCGAAGCATTCCGGATTCTGGCAGAGTGAGAATCGTCGGAATGGGGTCAGCGTCGGGATATGAGCGTCCTTGAATTCGACGTCGGCCAGCTTCTCGCGACAAGCTGGTTCCAGTGTATCGCTGTCGGGATCGGCTCGATGGATGCCCTGGCTGTGTTGATTGCGGGATCGAACCCCGTATTCGGGGAGTTCGTTGTCGACGTCGTCGGAGTTCCGCCGTTCGGAACTCATTGGCTCTCACCGCCTGAGACGCGTCTATGTTTACTTAGGCTCCGCAGAAGACTTTTTTCCGGAGTGGGGATGGAGGGATTTGAACCCCCGATTTACTGATATCTCCGGTGTACGCCTCGGTTCTCCAGAGGGTCGTCAACGCGGAATCGATGATCAGTCGCCCGCTCGGTATATCAGTCTGGAGCCTCGTCACCGGGCGCGTGGCCTCTGGAGTCAGTCGCCATGCCTGGCTTGGCCACATCCCCGTAGGGCGTACTATCTCGGGTCTCGGTAAAGGGGTTTCGGTTCGGGAGGGTCACTCCGAAAGCGCGAAATCGTCATCACCAACTCAAACAACCGGTTGGGATACACCGTCCTCAACTCACTGTCGAGCACGCCGCTCAGTTTTCGATATCGCTCCAGTTGCACTCTTGACACTTGTATCCGGTGACGAACGACGTGACGGACGGCATGTATCCGACCGAAAGTACGTTCCCCCCGCAGTCGGGACACTCTCGATCGGCGTCTTCGATCGGTTCCGCGTCCATAACGCTCTCGCCTTCGATGAGTTCGGCGAGCTTTTTCGGGGTCACCATCCGTCCTTCGACGACTCGGTTGTCGGCCATACCGCATAACTACTGTCGAGGATCGTAAGCCTGACCGTTTCTCTCACGAGGGATAGCCGATAGTTTCCGTCGTCGTCAGCCGTTATTTCGATATCGGTAAATTACTCATCGATCAGAGCCAAGGTGCACGATCGCCGTCGGGGACGCCGGGCGCTCCGTCGCCATTTCCGTCCTCGTCGTCTTCGACGCGCTTCGCTTCGACAACCGCACTGTCGGCGGATGGCTCCGGCCCACCGTCGGTGGCCGCTGGTCGAGCGGAGTCGGCGGGGGCGATCGCACCCTCGGGGTTGAACGCCAACACTGCGCTGAGCCCCAGGACGATGAGCGCGATCGGCTCCTCGCCCGTGATCGGACCGATTTCCAGGATCGAAAGGGGTAACACACCGAGTGCGACCGCGCTGCCGAATCGAAAGCGGTCGATGTCGACGTTACCGCGGAGCCACGGTCCCAAGAGCGCGACTGCCAGCGCGAATCCGACGCCGACCAGAGCGGCACCGGCTCCGTAGGCGACGTAGATCGGGTCGGTGACAAACGCGAGTTCGAAGCCGTTCGGTCGAACGCTGGCGACGAGGCCGAGTCCGATTATGACGCTTGGACGAGGGAGGTACTCGCCGACCCTCGCGCTCGCGGTCTTCGCGGCGATCGCCAGAATGACGAGCGCGGCGAAGCGCTCGAAGATTTCCATCGAAAGCAGCGATTCGATCGTCGGCGCTATCGCAGCCTGGAGCGCCGCGACCGGGACCACCAACGCGCCGACGAGGAGCACATTGTGCGCTCGCTCCCGGCGGCCACCTTCCATCTCGGCCAGGACGACGGCGAGCGTCGCGCTTCCGCCGAAGATGAGGAGACCAATCTCGACCATTCCGAGGAGCGAAGACACCGCTCCGGCGAGCACGAGCGCCGCGAAGATCCCATCCAGAAGGGGAAGGGCCATTACCGTCGCCAGTAGTCGAGTCCCCTCGCCGACGCGCCGCTCTAGTCGAAGGGCAACGGGATGTCGGGACGTACTCATCCCTCAGATCAGCGGTCCCTCACCGTAGGAGCGGCGGTAACGATGGCGATGCCCTCTAGGACGGTCAAAACCGGATCGTTCGAGGACATTCTCCGCTTTGACCCGCATCGCAACTGTAAATGTAATGCCGGTGTCGAGGCGGTACTCGCCGGCGGTGCGCTGTGCGATGGGACTAACGGAGTCCATGAGATAACTTCCCCTCGCTGTGGATATAAATGTTGTGTGAGTAGTGCCCGCATATGGACCACAAAAAGAACCTATTACGACACTCTTCTGGATAGATAACGTATAATTTGGATGAAGGAACGATAATCGTCTATTTCGAACGTCGATGACCGAAAGTACCCGTCAATGCGGGATATTGTATGTCGCTCGAACCGAGTCGACCGTTCGAAGCCGGGGCGAGAGTCGGTGCAGTTTGACGTATCTCACGTTTTCATCAATCGCACGTCATGCCGTTGGGACCCACCAACGGGAGTTCTCGCAACGTTTTTGCGTCGGGGGACCCGACCGACTACATGGCGAGCGAGGATCCCTTCTCCGAAAAACTCCGTGTGCCGGAGGCGTTGACGTTCGACGACGTATTGCTTCGACCGAAAGAGAGCCGCGTCGAACCCGACGATGCGGATATGACGACTCGCGTCTCGACGAACGTCTCGCTCAATTTACCCGTGTTGTCGGCCGCGATGGACACCGTCACCGAGGCCGCGCTGGCGATCGAGATGGCCCGACAGGGCGGCCTCGGCGTCCTCCACCGAAACATGACCGTCGAGGAGACCGCAGAGCAGGTAGAGCGAATCAAGCGAGCGGACGAACTCATCATCCGTGACGTCGTGACCGCTTCGCCGGACCAGACGGTTCGGGAGGTCGACAAAATGATGGAACGTGCGGGCGTCTCCGGCGCACCCGTCATCGATGAGAACGACACCGTTCTCGGGATCATCTCGGGAACGGATATCCGACCATACCTCGAAGTCGGCGAGTACGACGCGGTTAGGGAAGCGATGACCGACGAGGTCATCACCGCATCCGAGAACGTGACGCCGCGGGAGGCCTTGGAGCTGATGTACGAACACAAGATCGAGCGAGTCCCGATCGTCGACGGCGACGATC
>CAZLHT010000013.1:0-11860 GCA_964559185.1 uncultured Natronomonas sp. | reverse complement strand
GGCTTGCGATCATCATGTAGAGTCCGGTCACCATGACGAGGACGAACGTCGCGTAGGCCCACCGCGTTGCCAGGAGTTCGATCACGTTTCCTCCCCCCGTGGTCCGGCCGCAGTCAGAAAGAACAGGCCGATGATGACGCTCGCGACGATGAGCGCGATGCCACCGATCTCGACGGCCTCGATTCCCAGTTTCGTCGGGTGATTCAACGGATAGCGGACATACTCAAGGAAACCGCCGCCGAGCGCGACGCTCCCCAACCCAATGGCCGAAAAGACGAACAGTCCGAGAGCGGCGACGACGGTGACGATCCGGGAGCCGAGCCATCGTCGGGTCGGATCGATACCGAACGCGAACGCGAGCATCAACACGACGACCCCGACGAGAGCGCCGCCCTGAAAGCCGCCGCCCGGCGAGTCCGCTCCGTGGAAGGTGACGAACAGGCCGAACGTGAGGACGAACGGCGCGACGACCCTGACTGCGCTCATGATCACTTCGCTTTCGATGTACGTCCGGGGCTCCTCGGAGTTCGGGGTCGCGTCGCTCACGTGAAGACCTCCCGTCGAAGGACGACGAGCGCCGCGACGCCGGCAGCGAAGACGACGGTCGCCTCCCCGAAGGTGTCGAAGCCGCGATAGGCCGCGAGTACGGCCGTGACAGTGTTTTCAACGCCCGTCTCCGCGTACGACTGAGAAAGGTAGTAACCGGTGACGGCCTCATACGAGACGACCGGCGCGTCTGCGTCGCCAACGGCGGGCAATCCTGGAAGCGTCAGCCCGAATACGACCGCCAGCGCGCCGCAGGCGAAAAGTGCCCGGAGATCGATCCGATCGACGGTTCGGTCGTCCGACGGGCGGACGGTCTTCGCGATCGTCAAAAGCAAAAGAAGCGTCGTCACGCCGGCGCCGATGACGGCCTCGGTGAGCCCGACATCCGGAGCGAGCAACAGCGTGTACAGAAGCGCCATCCCGAGGCTGTAGGCGCCGAAGACGACGATCACCGCGAGGACGTCCCGGAGCAGCGCGGTCGTGACCGCTGTCACGACGACGAACACCGCAAGCGCGTAGGCGACGTACTCCATCATGCGAACGCCCTCCACGGGTCGTGGTCGGTCATCGGTCCGCCCTCCACGGTTCGATACCCTCCTCATGGGCGGCGCGGACGATGGCGTGGGCCGCGGTCGGATTGGTAATGAAGATGAATATCAGGAGCAAGAAGGTTTTGATCGTCGTCGTCTCGAAGCCGAGCGCCATCGCGACGGCGACGAGCGTCAGCCCGGCGCCAAGGGTATCCGCCTGGCTCGCGGTGTGGGCGCGCGTGTAGATATCCGGCAGGCGAACCACGCCGACGGCCGAAACGAACGTGAAAAACAGGCCGCCGCCGAGGAAGGCGACGATAGCGAGTTCTACGAGCACCTACATCACTCCCCCACGGTCGACGGTGAACTTCGAGATTGCGACTGCCACGAGGAAGTTCAACAGTGCGTACACGAGTGCGATGTCCAGAAACGACGGCACGTCGAGCGCCGCCGCCAAGAGTGCGAGGATGACGACGGTGTTGGTCCCGAGGACGTTGACGGCGATGACTCGGTCCTGCATCGTCGGCCCGCGGATGGCGCGATAGAGGACGACGATAGCGAGGATTACGAAGACCGCTGCCGCCCCCAAGAGCAGCTCGTCTACCGGGATCATTCGGAGTCACGCTCCGTCTCGTCGACGATCCGACAGTCGCCCCGCTCTCTGGGCGTAGCAGAGCGCGTGGCGCTCCGACCGTAGAAGACGAACCGGACAGCGCGTTCGAGCGCACCATCGAACAGCCCCTCGCGGGCGGCAGGGATCAACGTGTGTACCATAAAATCCCGTCCCTCGACCCGCACGGTGAGTGTTCCCGGCGTGAGCGTGATACTGTTGGCCAGCGTCGTGACCGGAAGACCGCCCCACACGGCCGTTCTGATCTCAGTCATCCGGGGCTCGATCGGCATCCTCGGGTGCAGAATCACGTACGAGACCAAGATGTTCGATTTGACGATTTCGTAGACGAGATAGGGGACGAAAATCACGAGGCGAACGAGTCGGCGGCCGAGAGCGGGAAGTCGGAGTCGGTCGCTGAGCGAGATGCGATAGAGCATCACGGAGACGATCGTCGCGCTCGCCGCGCCCGTGAGGAGATCGAACCTCGTCATGGCGAATCCGCCGAGCAGCTGATAGAAGAGAAACGAGACGCCGAAAAGCGTCAGAAATTGGATCCGGCCGCCGCGCTGGAGTAAGCGACCGCGCATCACTCGCCGCCGGTGCGGCGCTTCCTCGACGGCGTAGCCGCGTCGGTCGAGTTCGACCTCCATTGACCGCAGGATCGGGACGTTCCCCCCAGGGCTGTACTCCGGATCGATAACGATGCGGTCGATACCGTGTTCGTCGGCGTACGACGCGAGGGTTGCGGCGTAGTCGTCGGGGCTAAAGAGGTATTCGTCGTCGCCGATGATGGCCGTCTCGATTGTGAGCGAATCGTCGGGATCATCCTCGCGAGCCCACGTCGCGACCCGATCAAGCAGATCCCGAGTCGCCTCCCGAACCGTCGGATCGACGTCGTCTATATCGTGCCACGGGACGGGAGCCACGAAATATATCTCCGTGACATCGGTCTCGGAAGCGACCTCGACCGCGTAGGCAACTGTGTTCCGGAGTGTCACCGATTCGCCGACGGGGACGAGTAACGCGGTATCGGCGGGTGGTCCGGACGTCTGTTCAACCATTGAGAGTCACTACAGGGATGTTCTCATACCTCCGCCAAAACGGTTATCTTTCGGGCCGCCCGATCCGTCGACCGACGGTTAGTCATTCTTAAACCCGTCCGTCCCCGATCGGTTCGCATGCCACAGTCGGCGTCCGCGTTCGTTCCCGGCCACGTAACCGGATTTTTCAGTGCCCATCCGAACGACGATCCGACGAAGGCCGGCTCCCGGGGGGCGGGGGTGACCGTCTCCGACGGCGTGGCTGTCCGCCTCGAGGCGGGCGAGGGGATCGAGCTCAACGGCGAACCGGCGACGATCGAGTCGGTCGACCGCGTCCTCGACGCGTTGCGGGCGAAAGCCCGCGTCGTGGTCGAGACGGATCTACCCCTCGGAGCCGGCTTCGGCGTCTCTGGCGCGGCGGCGCTCGGAACCGCCCTCGCGACCAACGCGGTGTTCGGACGGGAGCTGTCGGAAAACGAGCTCGTGACGGTCGCCCACGGCGCGGAGATCCAGGCCGGAACTGGACTCGGCGATGTCGTCGCGCAGGCGCGGGGCGGCGTTCCGATCCGGCTCGAACCCGGCGCGCCGGCCCACGGGGCGATGGACGGCGTGCCGGCGCGCGGAACGGTCGAGTACGTCAGCTTCGGGGAACTCCGGACCGAGGAGATCCTCTCGGGAGACACGACCGACCTGACGGCGGCGGGCCGGCGTTCGCTCGCAAGTCTCGTCGAGGAGCCGACCGTCGAGACGTTCATGGAGGCGTCGCGGCGCTTCGCGCGCGAAGCAGGACTGTTGACGCCGCGAGTCCGGGAAGCGATCGAGGACGTCTCCGCGGTCGGCGGGGAGGCGGCAATGGCGATGCTCGGCGAAACCGCGTTCGCGGTCGGGGGGGGACTCACTGACGCGGGTTACGACGCCGATCGATGCGAGATAAGTCTGACCGGCGCGCATCTAGAGTGAGCGAAGCCGACGAAAAGGGCGCTCAAAATTTCGACTCGTGGAGGTTCGCCCGTCCGTCGTCGCCGAACCACCGAACGACGATCCGCTGTCGCGGCTCGAAGCGGGGATCCTCGAGTTCGAGTCGGTTCCCCGGCTGAATCGATCCGGTCTCGGTCTCCCAGATCGTCCCGTGAACCGGTCGGTCGGGGACGATCGGCCGATCCTCGTAGACCAGGATTCGGAGCGATCCGGACGATAGCGATTCGCCGCCGGCGTATTCCACGACGAGTGCGCCGGGCGTTGCGTCCCCCTCGACGTCGAATTCGGCGTCGGGAGCCGCCGACTGTGGGATATCACTCGTCGTCATATAAAAGCCGGCAGCGACGAGCGCCGCGACGAACAACATCGCCGCGGCCGCGGTTCGGTCCCGCACGGCTCACGCCTCGTCGCGGAGGAGCCGGTCGATGATCTCGTCAGGATCGAACCGCTCGAGGTCGCCGTAGCCCTGCCCGGTGCCCAGAAAGAGGATCGGTTTGCCGGTGACGTGTGCGATCGAAATCGCCGCGCCGCCCTGGGCATCGGCATCGGCCTTCGTCAGCACCGCGCCGTCGATCTCGGCGGCGTCGTTGAACTCCTTCGCTCGATTCGTTGCGTCCTGTCCGGCGACGGCCTCGTCGACGAACAGCGTCATGTCGGGGTCGACGACCCGATCGATCTTCTCGAGTTGGGCCATCAGATCGTCGGAGGTGTGGAGCCGTCCGGCCGTGTCGCCGAGTACGACGTCGACGCCGTTCGCCTCGGCGTACTCGACGGCGTCGTAGATGACCGCCGCGGGGTCGCCGCCCTGCTGGTGGGTGATGATCTTCGTGCCGAGCGCCTCGGCGTGCTCTTCGATCTGTTCGTTCGCGCCCGCCCGGTAGGTGTCGCCGTTGGCCATCACGGAGGAGTAGCCGCGCTCGCCGAGCCACCGTGAAAGCTTCGCGATCGAGGTCGTCTTCCCGACGCCGTTGACGCCGGTGAAGACGACGATAACCGGTTTTTCGGCCTCCGCAATGCGTGCCTCGAAGTCGAACTGGCCGACGCTTATGACCTCCCGGAGCGCGTCGCCGATCGCCCGTTCGATGACCTGCTCCCCAGATTCGACCTGCTTTCTGGTGTCGCCGACCAACCGTTCGCGGATCCGTTCTCTGATCTCTCGGGCGACGCCCATCTCGACATCGCCGCCCAGGAGTTCGAGTTCCAGCCGTTCGAGCGGCGCGTCGAGTTCCTCTTCCGTGATGATCGTTCGGCCAGTCGCCGCGAGCGCCGCCCGCTTCGCCATTCCCGGAGCGTCGTCCGGATCGGCCGGTTCGTCGGTGTCAGCCGTCGATTCGTCGACGTCCGTCGCAGCAGTTTCGGCGTCGTCGGTAGGCCCCCCTTCCGCGACCTCGTCCGCCTCGACGTCGCTTTTGAACTGGCCGAGTTTGTCCTTCAGTTCGTCGAACATCGCCCCTATTCGTCGTCCCGCTGTCGTTGCATCTGTTGCATCTGCTGTTGTTGGGCTTGCTGCGCTCTCGCCTCGAGGTCGTCGGTTTCGGACTCGACGGTCTCGATCTCGGCTTCGAGGTCGGCGATCCGCTCCTCGAGCGCGTCCCTTTTGTGTTCGAGCGAGTCGATCGCGCCGTCGCTGTCGCGTTCGGCCGCGTAGCCGCCGCCGAGCGTGACGATCACCTCCTCGATGTCCTGAATTTCGGCACGGACGTAGGCGTCGCCTCCGACCGGCACCTGCACCGTCGAACCGGTTTCGAGCGTCTCGATCGCCTCAATCGCCTCGTCGATCTCCCCCTGTTCGTTGCGGATGTTTTGAATCTCGGCCTCGATCGCCTGTTTTTCCCGCTCTAGGACCTGCATCTGCTCTTGAATCTGCTCCATCGCACCGCCGCCACCGAGACTCATGTGTCGTCCACCCCGTCGATCGCGATCTGGGTCCGTTTCAATCCGTGCTGAGAGCCGACGTTGGCGTAGACGCGTTCGATCGCCACGTCGGAATTCGGGGCTTCGATCGTCGTTTCGAACGCCTGCTCGCCGTAGCGGGCGGGGAAGCGACCCCGAACCGTAAACTCACTCATGCCGAATAATACGTCCCGCGAGCGGGAAGTATCTTCCTAATGGGAACCCCGATAACATCCTCGCCGTCTTCGTCTACGACAGTCGTCGGGCGATTGCCTCGCCCGCGAGCGGAGCGGCGAGCACGCCCCAGAGGACCACGAACATCCCCAGAAAGCCGAGATAGGGGGCCGGATCGAGGACGTATATCGCGGCGAACAGCCCGCCGAAGGCGACCCCAACGGCCGTCGACGCGAGACCACCCACCCACGTCGTCACCTCGTGGCCGACCGCGCCGCCGACGATTCCCCACGCCATCCGGGCCCCGAGCGCGCCGCCGAGCGCGAACATCGTGTCCGGGGTGTAGCTGACGGCCGCGCCGACGAGCGCAGCGAGGAGGGCGAAAAGCATTACTCGTCCCGGATTCGCCCCGCGATTGCCGGAGCGGTAAGCGATCGCGAGAAACGCAGCGCCGACGGCCGTGCCGGCGACGATATCGACGAGGTAATGCACGCCCAGTACGATCCGCGACAGCGGAACGAGAACGCAAAGCGCCGCACCGACCCAGTAGCCGCGTCGCGTGCCGACCAAGAGCGCGAGTCCGCCATAGACGACCAGGGCGGAGATGGCGTGCCCGCTCGGAAAGCCGAAGCCGTCGGCCGCGCCGATCTGGGCGTAGAGCGAAACGAACGCTTCTGGAACGAGTGTTGCCCCCGCCGGATCGGCCGCACCCGGCGGCCGCGGCAGCGCAAACAGCTCTTTGAGCGCCGTCGTTATCGCGAGCCCGCCGAGCGCGAGCGCGACGGCGAAGGCGGCCCGCCGTCGCGGAAGCGACACCGGTCCCGGTGCCGCGGGTCCGAACCAGTAGAGGAGCCCGAGCGCCCCGAAGACGAACCATACGTCGCCGAGCGCGGTCACGAACGCCGCGAGGAACGCGACGGCGTCGGGAAGCCCCGCGGCGACCTCAATTTCTCCGATTCCCCGGCTCATCGGCCCTCGAATCTGTCCTTCAGCCGGCCCGGAAGCCCGGCGACCGCGACCGACGTTCCGACCACCAGCATGAGCGCGTAGAGCCCGAGCGTCGACAGCCAGATGACGAACATCGCGAGAATGGCCCACCCTCCCGAGAGCAGATAAAACGCCCCAATCGTCATCAGGGTGCCGTAGAGCAACACCAGATAGGGTCCCCAGCCGCGGGCCTTCCCGCGGCGGAGCCGCGTGCGAACGTACGCTCTGAGGTCGCGTTCGATCTCCTCGCGGTGGACCGTCCGCTCGTCGATCCGATCCTCGAATCGGTCGAGTTCGTCGTAGAGCTCTTCAAGTTCATCGCGGAGTTCTTCGGCCGATGCGTCGCCGTCTGATCGGTCACGTGTCATGGTTCGGTCGAGTGCGGGGGTCGGTTCCGGTGTCTGTGCGTCCGATCGCGTGGTCGCCGAGTCGCCGTCCGTTCGTCCGGCGAGGACGGCGTTGAGAACGACCCCGACGAGCAACACGAGCCCGCCGAAGTACAGAAACGTTACGAGCAGCAGGACGCCGCCGAGAACGCCGTACGTCTCGTACCCGCCGGCGATCGAGGCGTATAGACGAAAGCCGGTCTGGAGGGCGGTCCAGCCGAAAGCGGCGAAGAGCGCGCCGGGGAGCGCCTCACGAACGGGGATGTCGGGGGCGGGGAGAAAATAATACAGCGGGAGGAAGGCGACGGAGAGGGTACACAGCAGGAGGGCTGACCCGAGGAGACCGGCGGAGTCGTACCCCTCAAGGACGGCGACGACCCCCGATCCGGCGAGCGCCGTGCCGACGACGACGGTCGCCGCGACGCCGACGGCGACCGCACTCAGCGTGACGATCGCGTTCCGAAGCTGTTGGACGATCGAAGCCGGACCCGGATCGCCGTACACGTCAGAGAAGGCGATATCGAGCCCACGAAAGAGCTTCAATCCGGACCAAAGGAGAACGGCGAGGCCAAAAATGGTCGCGCCGCCACGGCCCGTCGCCTCGGTGAGCGACGACGCGAGCACGCCACCGGCACCTTCACCGAGGATGCGCGAGGTCTCGGCGACGAGCGATTCGACGAGCGCGCTGTCGCCGAAAAAGGAGGTGACGACGAGCGCAAGCAACAGCAGGGGGACGAGCGAGATGAGCGCGTAATATGCCAATCCGGCGGCGATGAAGGTGATGCGGTCCGATTGCGCACCGGCGGCGACGCCGCGGACTACCGTCACGGTTCGATCGACGTACCCCTTCACGACCCGAAATATGGGTGTGGCATACATATAATGGGCGGGAAAGAGAAATCCGGGGGTCGCGATCCTCGAGACGGGTCAATGAAGCGCGTCGTAGATCTCGGCGACGCCGGCGTCGGTCTTGAACGTCGTCCCGCCGTAGTGCGTCCGGGAAGCCGCGTGCCCGGTCGCCCGAAGCGCGTCAAGGAAGTCGTCCATTGCGACGTTCGGCTCGCCCCATCGGCCGTAGAGTCGGTGTTGATCGTAATGGGTCGGCGTCTCGATTTCCCCGGCGATCGTCGTCAGGAGCCGGCGAGCCTCGTCGCCGGTACCGGCGTCTTCGGGGATCGACTCGACGACCGTCCTGACGAACGCGGAGTCGTGGGCTGGCCCCAGCCAGATCGGACCGGCCGTCCACGTCGATTGACCGCACTCCGGACAGTCGGGGATCGGATCGGCAATGAGCGTCGTCTCGTGCTGGCGCCAGAGACACCGCTGGCAGTGATCCACGTAGCCCAATCGTTCGAGGAGGCGGTCGGCCGCCCGGGCTCCGTCTTCGAGTCGCAGGTAGGTTCGGACGTAGTGGCTCGAAACGTGGCTCAACATCGGGTGGGCGGCGATATCGTATCGGGCGGCGGTCCGAACGAGCGCCGAGAGCAACACCCGCAGTCCCATCTCCGGGTGAAACTCGGTGTTCCGCGGGACCGTTCCGTAGCTCCGGACGCCGCTCTCGAAGTGGGCACCGCACAGGGGCGCGGTATCGGTCGCCGTCACGCAAACGTACCGCCGGGCGCTCCGAAACGCCGCGTCGACGAACGGGATCGGCGTCCCGAATGGATCCAGATCGACGACGTCGTAGTTCGTCTCGTGCATGTGGGAATTGGCGTTTCGGCGGTGGATCTCGCCGTCGAGCCCATTGCGTTCGAGGTTAGCCCTCGCGAGTTTGACGGCGGCGGAGTCGACGTCACAGCCGGACGTAGAATAGCCAGCACGGGCGGCCCTAACGGCTCTGATCCCACTCGCGGTCATCGCGTCGAGGTACGAATCGCACTCCTCGTCGACGGTCTCTAGGACGGCGACGGTGATGTCGCGGTTCAACTCCTGAACCGGGTTATAAAACACCCCATCGCCGGATCCCTCCCCAGCACCGTGTCGCATTTCGGGTACCTCGATCGCGACGGACCCCTCAGAAACCTCCATACGACCAGTTCGAGACCGCGGGGCGAAAAGGGATGCGTTTGGTCGCCGGAGCGGCGCGGAAGCGACGGATATTACGTACTGTCCGTCTTCGGGCGATTCGACTTCGGGCGGTGGCGCCTACTGGAACGGGTCGGATTCGATCCGCGGCGGACGCTCCTTGCGCAGGGAACGCACGGTGAGAACGGCAAGCACGATTCCGAGAACCGTCAGCAGACGAGTTCGTAACTGGTCCATACACCGGGGTACGAACCGAGTAACCGTTAGTATGTGGAACGTACTCGACGCGAACCAGCGTAGGTCGGGGCTACTCACGTCACAATCGCCGTGAACTCCCGTCGAGAGCGCATCTCGCGAGGGGATTCGACCGAACCTGTTTTGCCGGAGGCTCCGAAAGGGGGGGCGTGAGCGCGGTCGAGGAGTGGGAACGGCTGATCGAGACGTCCGGCGAGCTCACGAGCGAGGTCGCCGACAGAATCATCGCCGCACACGGCGACCGCGGGGTGCAAGCGATCGAAGCCGTCAGCGAGGAACGGGTCAAACAGTACCGCGATTTTACCGTCGTCGTCGGCCACTCCGAGGAGTATGTCATCGAAGGCGACGCCTGCGATTGCGAGGACAGCCGGTACAACCTCGATCCCGAGGATCCGACCCAGCTCTGTTGGCACGTCATCGCGACGAAAATCGCCCGGAAGATCGACGCGGTCGATCACCACGACATGTGGTACTCCGACGTTCGGGAGTTCCTGTGATCGATGTCCGCTCGGTGTACGCGAGGCTCACAGCACCGCGAGCGCAACGCGTAGAGAAAGGACGCTCACGAGTGCGATCGTCGCGAACACGACGAGGACGGGGGCGAGACCGGTCCGTCTGAGCTCTTCGAGCCTGATCTCCGTCCCAAGACCGACGAAGGCGAGCAAAAAGAGCCAGTTGACGATCTCGGCAATCGACGCTTGCTGACCCGGAGAGAAGAGTCCCGCACTCGCGAGTCCCACGAAGACGAGAAATCCCACGATGAACTTCGGAAAATCGACCCAGAGCACCTCCAGTGGAATCGAGCGACCACCGTCGCGGCGCGTGTAGTAGATCGCATAGCCGAGCGCGACGACGCCGATCAGGGTGTTTCGGGCGAGTTTGGTCGTCGTCGCCCACTGGCCGGCGACCTCCGAGTGGGCGAAGCCGACCGCGACCACCGGACCGGTCGAGAGCATGCTCACACCGGCCCAGACGCCGAAAACGTTTGCGGGGAGATCGAGCAGGGAGCCGACGATCGGATAGACGACGATCGTGATCGCGTCGGCGAGGAGGACGATCCCCGCGGCGTAAGCGATCTGCGCTTCGCGAGCGCGCACCGCGCCCCCGACGGCGACGACCGCCGAAACGCCGCAAATCCCGGCTCCGGCGGCCAGCAGCGAGCTAAATTTGCCGGTCAGACCGGCGACGTTTCTGGCGAGTACCTCGGCGATGAGGACCGTCACGGTCACGGTGCCGAGCAGCAAAAGAAGGACAATGCTGCCGGCTTCCAAGATCGAATCGATCGTCAACGACGCCCCGAGCAGAACGATTCCCGCGGCAAGCCAGATGGAGTGCGTCCCGGTACCGGGACGGAGAGATTCAGAGACGCCCACAACGTTCGCCAATAAAACGCCGAATCCGATCGCGAGAAGCAACTCGTTAATCCCGACGAGTGTCGACAATCTGCGCGCCAGTAGCGCCAGAGCACAGAGGACGATGAACCCCGGAAGCGCTCTGGCGACGTTGGTTACCATGGAATCGAGACGCCGAAAATACCGACGATGAGACCAATTACCGCCGCGAGGAGAACGCCCTGCCAGTCGGCGTCGAATTCGCTCCAGCGGCTGAACACCCTTTCGATCGGATCGATCACCATGAACCCGGCATGGAGATGCCGTGTTGTATATGTACTGCTTTTCGTCGTAGTTTCCGGATATTATTGCCGAGTCACCGGCAGCTCCGGCCGCGTATCCGGCTCATTGCGGAACGACGGTGATACTCCGCCCACGATCGATCGCGGTTTCGAGTTCCTCGGCGATGGCCGATCCCCGAGAAACCTGAATTTCGCCGCCTCGCGAAACCGTCGCGGTGAAGAGATAGTCCCCATCCGCCTGGACCTCGACTGTTTTTCCGCGGTGACCCTCGATCGGGACGATGACATGGCGGTTCGTTACCTCGGGAGTGACGACCTCGCTGGCCGCCCCCCCGCCACCACTGCGGCCGCCCGACGACCCGTCGACTCCGGATTTACCCCCGGAGCGATCCGAGAGCGTCCGCACGTCGATGTCGATCCCCAGACGATCCTCGATCTGGGTGATCCGGCCCCCGCCCTTTCCGATGACGTAGGAGATGTCGTCGTCCTCGACCCAGACGATCGCCGTGTTCGACCCCTTGAGTTCGACTTCGACGTGACCGCGAGCGACCGAGCGGATCTCCCGTTCGATCTCCTGTTTGGCGACGCGTTCGATGCCGGTTTCGCCGCCGTCGGCCGCGCCGTCGAGCGGAACCGTGACGACCTGTCGGTTGAAGGTGTAAATCTCGTAGGCCGGCTCGCCGGTCTCGAAGTCCTCGATCACGATCACCGGGCGGGCGAGATCCTCCTCAACGAGACCGTGGGGAACCTTGTCCTCGGTCGCCACGTCGTAGACGGTGTGGACCTCGCCGGCCTCGATG
>CAZLHT010000012.1:0-12396 GCA_964559185.1 uncultured Natronomonas sp. | reverse complement strand
ACCGTGTTCGTCTTCGCCCACGACTTCACCGTCTTCGGCGGCTCGCTCGGCGAAGTGTTCGCCGAGAAGGTCTGTAAGGTGATGGACAAGGCCCTCGAAACGGGCGCTCCGATCATCGGATTGAACGACTCCGCGGGAGCCCGGATCCAAGAGGGAATCGATTCGCTCGCCGGATACGCAGATATCTTTCATCGCAACCAGAAAGCGTCGGGGGTCGTCCCACAAATTTCGGCGATCATGGGACCATGTGCGGGCGGAGCGGTCTATTCGCCGGCCATCACGGACTTCATCTACATGGTACAGGACACGAGTCACATGTTCATCACGGGACCGGACGTCATCGAGACCGTCACCGGCGAGGAAGTCGGTTTCGAGGAATTGGGCGGCGCGAGCACCCATACCGGGGAATCCGGCGTCGCGCACTTCTCGGCGGCCGACGAGAAGGACGCACTCGACGACATCCGATATCTACTCTCGTATCTCCCTTCGAACAACGTCGAAGACCCGCCGCGAGTCGACCCGTGGGACGATCCGGACCGTCGAGATGAGGAACTGAAGGATATCGTTCCGAACCAACCGCAGAAACCGTACGACATCATCGACGTCATCGAGCGCGTCGTCGACGAAGACTCGTTTTTCGAGATCGCCGAATCGTACGCTCGCAATCTCGTGACCGGGTTCGGCCGACTCGATGGTCGATCGATCGGTGTCGTCGCGAACCAACCTCGCGTTAACGCCGGCACGCTCGATATCGACTCTTCGCTGAAAGGATCTCGGTTCGTTCGATTTTGCGACGCGTTCAACATCCCGATTGTGACGTTCGTCGACGTACCCGGCTTCATGCCCGGAACCGATCAGGAACATAACGGCATCATCAAACACGGCGCGAAGCTCCTCTACGCCTTCAGCGAGGCGACGGTACCGCTGCTCACGGTCATCACGCGAAAAGCCTACGGCGGCGCGTACGACGTCATGGCGTCGAAACACCTCGAAGCCGACGTCAACTACGCGTGGCCGACCGCGGAAATCGCCGTCATGGGACCAAAGGGTGCGGTCAACGTCCTGTACCGTAAGGAACTCGCCGACGCTGACGACGTCGAAGCCCGTCGCGAGCAGCTCATCGACGAGTACCGGGACACATTCGCGAACCCCTATACTGCGGCCGAGCGCGGCTTTATCGACGACGTGCTCGAACCGAAGGAGACGCGCCCGCGGCTGATAGACGACCTCAAGATGCTCGAATCGAAGCGAAAGGACGGCCCGGACCGCAAACACGGCAACATCCCCCTGTGAATATGGAGTTACAGATTCCGGACGGCGCCGAGAGCGAGGAGGCGGCAGCGATCGCCGTCGTCGTTCGGCGACTCGTCGCCAAAGCGAAGGGGCGAAAGGACGGCGGCGAATCTGTCCAGCCGCGCGATGGATGGCGGTTCACCGGTCGAATCGAATCCCTCCAGAGTCGCCGGATTAAAGCGCCGCCCGGCGCGCCGCGAGACGACTGGAGTTCCGCCGGGCGGACGGACCGATTCTAGTCGGATCGGAATCGATCGACAGAATAAGGTACTTACCGAGACAGCCATCGAACAACATGTTCGATAAGGTTCTCGTTGCCAATCGGGGTGAAATCGCGGTGCGCGTCATGCGCGCGTGCGAAGACCTCGGCGTCGAGACAGTCGCGGTGTACAGCGACGCGGACAAACACAGCGGCCACGTTCGGTACGCCGACGAGGCGTACAACATCGGTCCAGCACGGGCGACCGATTCGTACCTCGATCACGACGCCGTCATCGACGCGGCGAAGAAATCCGGCGCTGACGCGATTCATCCCGGCTACGGTTTCCTCGCCGAGAACGCCGAGTTCGCCGAGGCAGTAGAGTCGACCGACGGCATCACGTGGATCGGCCCGAGCTCGGAATCGATGGAGCAAGCGGGCGAGAAGACGAAAGCTCGTAAAGTGATGCAGGTCGCGGACGTGCCGATCGTTCCCGGAACGACCGAACCCGTCGAGAACGAGGACGAAGTTCGCGCGTTCGGCAAGGAACACGGCTACCCGATCGCGATCAAAGCGGAGGGCGGCGGCGGCGGCCGGGGGATGAAGATCGTCCACGAACCCGAAGAGGTGGGTGATCAACTCGACGCCGCCAAACGAGAGGGAGAGGCGTACTTCGACAACGATTCCGTCTACCTCGAGCGCTACCTGAAATCGCCCCGCCACATCGAGGTGCAGATTCTCGCCGATGAGCACGGCAACGTCCGTCACCTCGGCGAGCGCGACTGTTCGCTCCAGCGCCGCCACCAGAAGGTGATCGAGGAGGGTCCCTCGCCGGCACTTTCGGATGAACTCAGAGCGGATATCGGCGCGGCCGCCCGCAGGGGGGCCGACGAGGCGAACTATTACAACGCAGGCACGTTTGAGTTCCTCGTCGAGGAAGAGGAACGGGCGGACGGCGAGTTGCTCGGTCCCGACGCAAACTTCTACTTCCTCGAGGTCAACACCCGGATTCAGGTCGAACACTGCGTCACGGAGGAGCTGACCGACATCGACATCGTCAAGTGGCAGATCCGGATCGCCGCGGGCGAGGAAATCGATTTCGAACAGGAAGATGTCGAACTGGAAGGCCACGCCATCGAGTTCCGGATCAACGCCGAGAACGCGGCCGACGACTTTGCGCCTGCGAGGGGTGGAAAGCTTGAGACGTACGACCCGCCGGGGGGAATCGGCGTCCGGATCGACGACGCGCTCCGACAGGGCGACGATCTCGTGACGGATTACGACTCGATGATCGCGAAGCTCATCATCCACGGCGAGGATCGCAGAGAGTGTTTCGCCAGATCGAAACGGGCGCTCGCGGAGTACGAGATCGAGGGTATCCCGACCGTCATTCCGTTCCACCGGCTGATGCTCACGGACGACGTGTTTGCGGGAGGTACCCACACGACGAGATACCTCGACGAGGAACTCGACGCCGAGCGAGCCGAGGCGGCCCAAGAGAAGTGGGGATCGGAGTCGATCTCGGAGGTCGACGACGGGGAGACCATCGAACACGAATTTACCGTCGAGGTAAACGGCAAGCGATTCGAGGTCAACCTCGAGGAGAGCGCGGGACTCTTCGCTGAGACGAGCGAAGGATCGAGCGCCTCGGCGCAAAAACCGTCACGACGTAGGGGCAACGACGGCGAAGGCTCCGCGGCCGTCACTGCCGAGGGTGAAGTAGTCCGCGCGGAGATGCAGGGAACGATCCTCGGCGTGAACGTCGAGGAAGGCGACGAGGTTAGTGCGGGCGACGTGATCTGTGTCCTCGAAGCGATGAAGATGGAGAACGACGTAATCGCAGAGACCGGCGGCACGGTCGCGAAAGTTGCGGTATCGGAGGGGGACTCGGTCAACCAGGGCGATCCGCTCGTCGTCCTTGAGTGACCGATCCTCCGTCAGGGAGAAGAAATCGCTCTTGCCGGTCGGTCAACGGGAATATGTATCTTCAACGCCTGTTTCACTCCGTATGCAGGACACGCGAGGGCAGATCCTCGACGCGCTCGCCGACGGACCCGTCTCCGGGCCAGCAATGGCCGAAACGCTCGGAATCTCTCGGGCAGCTGTCTGGAAGCACGTCGAAGCGCTTCGGGATTCGGAATTCGACATCGAGAGCCGAGGAGACGGCTACGTGCTAGATTCAGTCCCTGAATTCGGCGGAACGGCGGTCGAATACGGCCTCGACGCCCCGTTCGAAATCGAGTATCACGACGCTATCGGGAGTACGAACGATCGAGCCAGAGAGCTGGTGAGGGCAGGGAGAACGAACATCGCAGTCCTCGCTGACGAACAGACTGGAGCCCGCGGACGGCTCGACCGCGCGTGGTCGTCCCCATTGGGCGGGATCTGGCTCAGCGTGGTCTGCCGACCTGACATTCCGCCCGCACGGGCCCCGATATACACCCTTGCCGCCGCCGTCGCGACGACGAATGCGCTCGCGGAAGTGGGATTGGATGCCCGGATCAAGTGGCCGAATGATGTTCTGGTCGGGGAGAAAAAACTGGTCGGCATCCTCACCGAGATGGGGGGTGAATCGGACCGAATCTCCTGGATCGTCGTCGGAATCGGCATCAACGCGAACGTCGACTCCGAGGGCGTCCCAGAAGGGGCGACGACGATACGTGAGCAAGTCGGGGACCTCGATCGTGCGCCGCTGACCCGAGACCTTCTCGAGCGATTCGAGACGTTGCGGAACGATCTCGAGCGGGTGCTTCCAGCCTGGCGCGAATCGGCGATTACGATCGGCCGGCGGGTTCGCGTCGAAACGTCCGGAAAGGACGTCGTCGGTGAGGCAATCGACGTGGAATTTCCCGGAACGCTCGTGGTCGATACGGAAGACGGCAAAAAGCGGGTTTCAGCGGGCGACTGTGAGCACCTTCGACCGACGTGAGTAAACTATTCCAGCGCTTCGGAGAGCGACGGATCGACGGTGATCGGCCGTTCGGAAACGGCGGGTTCGGACGATCCGGGTGATTCCTCCGAACCGACGCGTATCGTCACCACCGGAACACTTGCGGAACGGATGACGCGCTCCGCGACGCTACCGAGCAGGAGTCGGTTTAGACCGCCCCGACCGTGCGTGCCCATACGATCAGATCGCACGGTGTCCGCTCCGCGTAAGCCATGATTCCGCGACTCGGTGGTCCCTCCAAAAGCGCCAGTTCGATCCGGGGGACCAAACAGCGAGCCTCGGCCTCGCGAAGCGCCGTTTCACCCCGTTCTCTGAGCATCGTTTCGACGCCCTCCCACGACGCCTCCATCGGGAGACTCCGATACGACGACGGAGTGATGACGTACAGGAAGTGTATAGCCGCCTCGTTCAGCGAGGCGAGTTCCGATGCGCGGTCGATTACTCGTGCCATTCCCGAGAGCCGTCGACGGGAACGAGAATTGTATCGAACATAGACGGCATATAACACGATTATTCGTGATAGATAGATAAACAGTTTTCGGTCTTCGACGGTCCATCCGTGCCGATCAGGGGGAAACAACGCTCGAAACGTCGTCCACGCCGGCGCGGCGAACGACCGCCCGGACGGGATCTCGCACGTCACAGAGATTATTTGAATCGCCGTCGAGAACGAGCAGTCTGGCGTCTCGACCGGGTTCGATAACGCCGCAATTTAATCCAGCGATCTCCGCACCGGCGGCGGTCGCCATGCGGAGCACTTCCGGAGCGGACGCGTCAGATAACTTCGCCACGAACTCCATCTCTCGAAACATCGACGGGCTGTTGAGCATCACGTTATCGGTGCCGAGTCCGACCGTCGTTCGCGCCAATAGCTCGGAAACTGGCGGAAACCCGACGTCGGTCACGAGGTTCGATCGCGGACAGATGATTACGGGCGTCGATTTGTCCTCGAGGCGTTCGAGGTGAATTGACTCGGCGTAAACCATATGTACAAGAAAGTCCGGGTCGAGATCGAGTGCCGCGTTGATGTCGTGGGGATCTCGTTCGCCGGCGTGGATACCGAACAGCTTGTTCGCTCGCTGTGCGGCCGTCCGCTCTGCGGAAAATTCACCGTCCCGAGCGCCGCTCGCCCCGAAACCGTCGGCGATTTCGAGAACGGCGGGATCGTCGCGGCCGAAGACGATCGGCTCGATATCGAGGCGATCGTCTTCAGCCGCATCGAATATTGCTTCGACGCCTTCGAGTCCGCCCTCGCGAAACTCGAGGAACGCCCCGGTACCGGCCGCGATCATGAACCGCATCGATCGCCGCATCGATTCGACGAGTTCGGAACGGTCGGCGTCGGCCAGCAACCGGTGTTTCAGCCCATCAGGCGGGGCGACGAGTTCGTCCAGCGACAGCCCTCGACCGGCCTCCTTGGCGATCGAATCGCCAATGTGGGTGTGCGCGTTGACGAACGCCGGACAGACGATGTCCGACGAGGCTGTTTCGGCCTCCTCAATCGCCGTGATCGTTCCGGATTCGACGACAACGCGGCCCTCGATCGGTTCGTACTCGGGGCCGGCGAGTATCGTTCCCGATAGCTCCATATCACGTCCCACGGGATCCTCGGTTAAATCCGTTGTAGCTTTCGATAGCCCCGTTCCCGACTGCAGGGATTGACGGTCGATAGATCAAAATTCGTCGAGCGTCGTGTTAATCCCCCGACGGACGTCGACGACGAGCGCGTCGAGATCGAGCCCGAGGACGTCTTCGGTTGCCCGTCCCACTCGATCGGTCGCGTCTTCGGGAGCGTAGACGCCGAGTCGCCACTGCTCGTGATTCGCTCGCCGAAGCGCGCTCACGAGCGTCGATTGGCTTTCCAACGATCTGACTTCTCCGTTGACGACGACCCGACTCGTCGACTCCTGCATCCGCGGTCGCGATGGGACGTCGAGGACGACGGCGGCCGGATCGAGTTCCGCGCGGGCGGCGATTTCCTCTTCGTACTCGCGGATGACGTCGTGCTCGGCGTCGACGATCTCGTCCGGAACGTCTCTGAGTTCCGCCCAGACGGCCCGTTTATATAGAGTCCGGGTGTCGAGCCGGTGTGCGATCGACTCCGTTTCGGAGGTCGAACGGAGTGCGACGAGGAGGTCCGCATCGTCCATTCGTCCGAGTCGTCCCGCCTTCACGGCACCGGTTTCGAGCAACTTTTCCGTCCCGCGTCGGAGCATTGCCTTCGAGATCCGAGCGACGTGGTGGTTGTATACGACGGGGTTCATCAACGAGCGGGCCACGAGCAGGGACTCGGCGGTCTGGACGTTTCCCTCCGCGAGCACGAGTTCGCCGTCGACGAAGCGGAGTTCGCGGACGAATCGGCCGGTATCGATCGTTCCGTACGGAACGCCGGTGTGATGGGCGTCCCGGACGAGATAGTCCATCCGATCGACGTCAAGTTCTCCGGAGACGAGCTGGCCGAATTTCCCGTTGCCGAGGATCAGATCAGTCACCGCCGCGGGATCGATGTCGTACAGCGCCAGCACACGGGCGATCTCCCCGTCCGAAAGAAGTCCCCCGACCTCGTCGTGCATCCGTCCCGTCCGTCTCGCGACGACTGCCTCGATATTGTGACTAAAGGGGGTGTGACCGACATCGTGAAGGATCGCCGCGGCTTGGATCCGTTCGGAGCGCGATCCCTCGATTCCGAGGTGATCGAGCGCCGCGCGCGCGAGATGGTAGACGCCAAGGGAGTGCTCGAACCGGGTGTGGTTCGCGCTCGGATAGACGAGGCCGACAGTCCCTAGCTGTCTGAGCCATCGGAGCCGCTGGACGGGAGGCGTATCGAGCAGATCGGCGGCGACGCCCTCGACCGCGATGTGGTCGTGAACGCTGTCCTTTATGGTGACCATCCACTCCGCGCTTGGTCGGCCTTCAATAAAAACCGTCGCGCCGACGGCTCGCGTGGGATCCGAGGAAAGGCGGCCGAGGAACGCGACCGAGAATATCTGGCGAGAGGGACGGCGACGGTTAGATACAAATCCGTCGACGCGAAAGCGAACCCATGGTCACGTTCCTGGCCGGCGGGACGGGGACGCCGAAGCTCCTGTGGGGGGCCGGCGACGTCTTCGCCCCGACGGAGACGCCGGTCGTCTGCAACACCGGCGACGACGTGGAGATGAGTGGACTCATCGTCTGCCCCGACGTCGACGCGACGCTGTTTTCCGATGGCGGGATCATCGATCGCGAGATGTGGTGGGGGATCGACGACGACAGTACGGCGACGCACGAAGCGATCCGCGAGCTAGCCGGAAACGCGGGGTTCGAATACGGTCCACGGTACCTTTCGGATGAGGCGCAGACAACCGGGCGACGACTCGCCCGCTGGCGACGCTTTTCGGGGGTCGCGGAGTTCATGCAACTCGGCGACCACGATCGCGCGATCCACGTCACCCGAACCGGGCTGCTCGACGAGGGGCGGACGCTCACCGAGGCGACGGCCGCGCTGGCCGACGCGCTCGGCGTCGACCGTCCCGTGTTGCCGATGAGCGACGACCCGCTGGCGACGATCGTCCACACGGACGAGGGGCCGATGCACTTTCAGGAGTTCTGGGTTCACCGCCGGGCGGATCCCGCCGTCGAGCAGGTCGAGTTCCGAGGATCGACCGAAGCCGAGCCGACCGAGGACGTCCGGGATGCCCTCGATGGATCGATCGTGATCGGCCCGTCGAACCCCGTGACGAGCATCGGCCCGATGGCTGCGATGGACTCATTCCGAGCGTCGCTCGAATCGAACCCCGTCGTTGCCGTCTCGCCGTTCGTCGGCGACAGGGTCTACTCGGGGCCAGCCGGCAAGCTCCTCTCTGCGTCGGGCTACGAGGCGTCGACCGCCGGCGTCGCCGAGGTGTACCCCTTCGTCGACGCGTTCGTCCTCGATTCGGCCGACGGGATAGATCTGGACAGACCGGTTGTCCGAACCGACACAAAACTCGGGTCGCCGAAGGACGGAGCTCGCGTCTGTAAAGCAGTCAGGGAGGCGCTCGAGACAGTCGGCGCGGGGGTGCCGTGATGTTCGAGTTCGAACCACGCGTCGCCGCCGCCTCCCTCTCGGGCGAATCCGACGCGAAGTGGGCGCGGACGGCCGCACCCCACGTCGGCTGTGCGTTCCTCGGCGGAATCGCCCTCGACGATGCGACCCGAGAAGCGGCGAGAAAGCTTCGCGAGCGCGATCGGACGGAGTTCCTGCCCGCGGATCCGATCGCGTTCGTCGACGACCAGCTCGCGGCGCTCTCGGACGTCGACGTCCGAGGGGGGGTGAACGTCCGAAGCGCGACGGCCGATTCGATCGAGGCCGCCGCATCCATCTGTGCGAAGCACGGCTCGATTCTGGAAATAAACGCCCATTGTCGGCAAGAGGAGATGTGTGCCGCCGGTGCCGGCGAGTCGCTTCTGGCCGACGACGATCGCCTCCGTGAACACGTCCGGGCGGCCGCGAAGACCGGGGCGACGGTGAGCGTCAAAGTTCGGGCCGAAGTGTCGGGAGTCGACCTCCCGGCACTCTCTTCACGACTCGCCGATTCCGGGGCAGAGCTGCTTCACGTCGACGCGATGGACAGCGAGCCGCTCGTCGCGGACGTCGTGGCCGCCACCCCCGACATCGCCGTGATCGCAAACAACGGCGTCAGAGATAAAGAGACCGTTTGGGAGTATCTCGAGTACGGAGCGGACGCCGTCTCGGTCGGCAGACCCTCGGACAATCCGACCGTGCTCCAATGTGTCCGGACGGCCGCTGACTCGTGGTTCGATGGACGAAATGTCACCAGCCGGGAGGGAACCGCACCCGATGCGTGACGCGGCCGAGAACGCACAGCTCGCGCTCTTGCTCGAGGTGTCGGGGACGCCGAAGCCGGGGAACGTCGATCGGCATCGGGAGTATAACGACCTCCGATTCGAGCACTTCATGGCCGGGGCCGTCGGCGCACTGTCTGGAATTCGGATGGCGGTCGCGGAAGAACCGATCGGATCCGCATTCGAGCGAGCGGTCGCCGGCATGAGCGAGCAGTCGGGGGGAAACACCCAGTTCGGCGCGCTCCTCGCGTTGATGCCGCTGGTTCGCGCGGCCGCAATCGACCGACTCTCGCCGAACGGAGTAGACGCCGTCGTCGAGGGCACAACCGTCGAGGACGCATGCGAGTTCTACCGCGCCTTTGGGCACGTCGCCGTCGCCGTCGACGATCCACCGGATGGGATCGACGAACTGGACGTGCGGCGGGGGGGAGACGCCACCGCGGCGATTCAGGAACGAGGGCTAACGCTGTCAGACGTCATGGAACTGTCGGCCGAGCGGGACGGCGTCGCCGCCGAGTGGGCCACGGGATTCGAGCGGACCTTCGAGGCCGCTGAGTGGCTTTTGGAGGACGGGGGACCGATCTACGAGCGCGCGTCTCGGGCGTTTTTCCGACTCCTCGCCGACGAACCGGACACGTTCATCATCACGAGAAACGGCGACGCGGTCGCGGCGGAGGCGACCGAACGGGCGAGAGCCGTCCTCAAGGGGACGGAAGATCCCGAGGGACTCGCCGCGGAGTTCGTCGCCAGGGACGTAAATCCCGGAACGACCGCCGACCTTACCGCCACGGCGCTGTTTGTCGCGCTCGAACGCGGACTGGAGGTGTGACGCGATGGCATCGGAGTGGCCCGTCGAACTGGCCGGGGTCACAGAATCCGTGGTGACGACGCTCGGACCGACCGGCCGCTGGAACGTCGCCGCGCTCGGGCTGTTCGCCCGCGAAGACGCGCGGGTTACCGCTCGAACGTGGGGAAAAACCCGAACGCGACGAAACTTCGAATCGGAGGGCGGCGGCCACGTCCAGTTCGTCCGAGATCCCGTGGTTTTCGTCGACGCCGCGTGTTCGATTCGCGAGGAAGCGACGCCGATACTTCCGAGCGCCGACGCCTGGGCGAGAGTCGACGCTGAGGTCGTCGATCGCGGAACGGAAAACGGAACGGAGTGGGTCGAGTGGGAACTCGTCCCGACCGAATCAGCAATCGAACGAGAGAGGGTCCCGACGATAAACCGAGGGTACTACGCCGTCATCGAGGCGACCGTCGCCGCGTCGCGGCTAGACGTACCCGGATACGATACGGAAGCACTCAAAGCCCGGTTCGAGTACTTCGAGAGCGTAGCGAATCGGTGCGGCGGTCCACGCGATCGTGTCGCCTTCGACCGACTCCGCGAATTCGTCGATTTCGGTCAGGGATCGGAATAACCCGAAATCGCCCGCGAAACTCCCCTCGCTATAGGGAGGTCGGTCGCGTACGATGTACGTTCGACCTCCCGAGCGAAACGATTGAAGTCGCGCGTATGAGACTTCGAACGAGTCCCGAAATCGAAAGTTCGCATGAATTAGATATGTCTAAATAAAAAATATGAAATAAGAAATTAAAATAGTAGCACTCCGAATATTCGCCAATGGAAAGCCAAGGTACCGAATCGGGCGCACTCTCGCGCCGATGGTTCGCCCTCCCAGCCGGCGGTAGTCTCGCGTTCGGGCTGGCGGGCTGTGTTGGAAACGGGTCGATCGGTGAGGGGAGCGAGGTGACGGATGGGCCTGTGATCGTCGCCTCGTTCTTTACGTTCTACGACTTCACGCGGGAAATCGCCGACGAAACGCCAGTCTCCGTCGAAAATCTCGTCCTGACTGGGTTACACGGACATGGCTGGGAGCCTGATCCCTCGATAACTCGAGACATCATCGACGCGGACGCGTTCGTAAACGTGGGACCCGACTTCCAACAGTGGGCCGATCGGGCGATTCAGCCGGTCCGCGACGACGGGGCGGACACCCATCTGATCAACGTCCACGAGGGGATTGAGTTGCTCAACCTCGCGGACACGGTCGGGAAAGACAAGGAGGTAGGGACCGGGGAAGATCCTCACTTCTGGCTCGATCTGGGGCTAGCGAAGCAGTCCGTCGACAACATCGCGGTGAGACTCGGGGAAATCGCCCTCTTCCACGAGTCAGCGTTCGCGGAGAACGCCGACGCGGTTAAAACTGAACTCGAAGCGGTCGACTCCGAGTGGGAATCGATCTTCGAAGAAGACGAACGCGAGGTCGCGTTCTTCGCCGCTCACAACGCATTCGAGTACATCGGACGGCGATACGGTGCGACGATCCAACCGCTCGTGACCAATCTCGCGGCCAACGACGACGTTAGACCGGCGGACATGCGACGCGCACAGGACACGATCGCCGAAAACGACATCCGACATCTCGGTGCGGGGGTCTTCGAACCCCGACGGCCGGCGAGACAACTCCCCGATGAGACGGACGTCGAGGCGTTCTACCCGGTGACGCCGTACGCCGGGATCACAGAGGCGTGGGACGACCGCGGCTGAGGATACTTCGAGATCGATCGTGAGATAACCATGCAGACGTTCCGGATCGTCCTCAAGGCGGAAGCATCGTGGAGGGAATTCGACGAGGAGTGGCGGAATTTCGAATGATCGATCAGTATTCGACAGAACGAACAGGGATGAGGATTCGATGACGCTCATAGACCTTGAGAACGTTTCGTTCGGGTACACCGCGACTTCCGTCGTGGAAGACGTTTCACTTGCCGTCGAATTCGGCGAGAACGTCTGGATCATCGGCCTGAACGGCTCCGGAAAGAGCACCCTTCTCCCGCAGATTTAGGGCCTCCACAAACCGGACGAGGAATCTATCCGGCTGTTCAGTCGGTCGGCCGAGGCGTTCGTCGACAGAGCGCGCGTCGGCTACGTCGCACAGGACGTCACCGAGAACACGAAGAAGATGCCGATCACCGTCGCGAAGGTCGTCCTCATGGGTCGATTCCCCCATCCGAGGTTTGGTCGCATCACGAGCCGGACCGAGAGCGTGCGAGGGAGGCCCTCCGGACGGTCGGGATCGAACACCTCGCCGACCGGCGGATTACGAACCTCTCCGGAGGCCAA
>CAZLHT010000011.1:6459-12965 GCA_964559185.1 uncultured Natronomonas sp. | reverse complement strand
AGCCGCGTCCGGTGCGGTGGGAAGCCTCGTCGTTTACGGCGAGGAGGATGTCACATAGCCGTTCGTTACTCGCTGGTGAAGACGGTATCCGGTCGAATACGGAGGATAACGCGCTCGGTTTGAATCGGATTCGGATACTCGTCCTCTCCCATGTACCGGTGGGCCAGAACGTCTATGTGTTCGCGCGCACCGTCCGTGGTGATCCTCGTGACCTCCCCGGTCAGGGAGAGAAACCGATAGGAGTTGTCCGGATCGGTCATGCTCACGGCCACCGTCGGATCGTTCGATACGTTCCGTTCTTTCCGACGTCCTCGTTCCGTGTTGACCAACAGCCTGTTCGTCTCGTCGTCGTAATCGATCCAGACCGGCGTCGCGTGCGGAGTGCCGTCCGGGGATATCGTCGTCACGTGTGCGAACGTCGCCTTTTCGAACAGGTCGTGGTACTCTTCGGGAATTTTTGCCATGGTCGTACGCACGTTCGTTAGCCGATTAACTGTACCGTTATCGTAATCTTCACTACGGGATCGAACAGCCGATTCGTCGTCCTACACACGGATCGCGCCGATAGCCTCATGTCCCGCGTCGCCGACACACTCGCCGCGGACATTGAGGGTACCGGGGCGGTGGCCCGAAGACGCAGACGATGCCCTCTGAGTCGATCGGGGTCGTCGCGTGAAGGCTGACCGACGACCTCGAACTCGTTGTCGACTAGCAGCCTCGGTTAGCCTCGTTCTTCGAGCACCTCGTCAACGATATCTTCGACGGCGTCGTCGATCTTCTCTCCGACGGCGGTCGTTCCGTAGGCGACGGAGATCCGATAAATGACGACGTAGCTGCTCACAGTCGCGATACTCGCCAAAATAAAATTTCCGAGTAACAGTCGGACGACGATGTCGGGGCCGGCACCGAGCGAGACAGCTCCGAAATTGGCACCTTCTACCGGACCGAGCAACAGCACTCCAAGGGAGAAGCTTGCGACGTAGACGCCCCACTTCACCACCGGATTGAACACCACCACCGACGCGAACAGTGCGATCTTATTGATCCGATCGAACGCCAACGCGATCACCACGAACAGCAACAGGCCGGTTCCCAACGTCGGCAGCATCGTGATGAATGTGCCGAGAGCGAAACTCCCGGCGAGTTCTCGAGACGTGTACTCTTCGGCCACCGTCTTTCGAATCGCTCGGCGGCTTCGATCGACGTAGCGGCCGACACGATCTCGAATCATCTCCCGTCTTCACACTCGTGAACCGGGTAGATATATCCACTCTAGGCGTCACCCTTTCGTCCGATAATGTACTTTCGAGAATTTTTCACACATCTGTCAGCGGTTTCCGACCGTGATCAACAGTCTCGGAGCATCGACCGTGATCAATACGCCTCGAAGCCGTCCGTGTCCAGATAGTTGTGGGCGACGGTGATCGCCTGATCGGCGTGCAACGCACGCGAACCGAGGGAAACACGCTCGTCCGTGACCTTGGCGAGAAGCGCGCGTTCTCGGTCGGTGAATTCGTGGTGATCCGAGAGGACGAACGTGGGGTCTCTGGGTGGGTCGAGTCCGACGACCGGTCGGCCGTTCTCGTGCAGTTCGATGAGGGTTTCGCCTTCAGGTCGTTCGATGATTGACTCGAGGCCCCCCTTTCGAATCGCGACGCCCGGCGACGCTTCGGCCGCCATCATGCCGATCGCTTGCTTCCGCGTTTCGAGCGCGTCGCGGACCAGCGCCGCCGTCGATCGTTCGTCAGGATTGAGTCGGTGAAGTTCCGAACCGTCGAATCGGACGATGTAGCCGTCGACCACGAGATGAACGCGGACGTCCTCCCGGATGTCGTGCGAGAGAAGTAGTGCGCTGGTAACGCATCGGGAAAGGAGATCGAGACGACCCGCCGCGGGTAGGTCGTCGAGGTCGACCTCGGTCGAGACGGACAGTTCGTGCGCGAGGATGACGAATCGGCGCATCTACCAGGTCAGTCCTTCGTACGTGATTCTCTCGCGGCGGGAGATTATTCGCCGGCCGTCAATGACGACCGGATCCGCCATCGCGTCGAATTCCCCGTCGAGGTCTTCGAACTCCGGCCAGCCGGTGACAACCGCGGCACCGTGAGCGTCCTCGAGCGTGGCGGCGGCCGATCCCGCGTATTCGACTTCCGGGAAATCCTCCGCCATTGCCTCACTCGCGAGCGGATCGTAGGCGACGACATCGGCACCGCGATCGAGCAACCCCTCGATGACCGGCTTCGCGCGCGAGCCGCGAACGTCGTCGGTGCCGGGCTTGAAGGCGAGTCCCAGCACCGCGATTCGGTTCCCGTCGATGTCCACGTGCGACTCGAGGAGTTCGAGCAGCCGTTCGGGCTGGTAGTCGTTGAGTTCGATCGTCGCGTCGATCATCAGCGGATCGTATCCCGAAGATTCGGCGGCGGCGGCGAGCGCGGCTGTATCCTTCGGAAAGCAGCTTCCCCCCCAGCCGACGCCCGATTGGAGGAACTCCTCGCTGATCCGGGAGTCGAGTCCGATCGCGTCGGCCACCTCGTAGGCATCGACGCCGAACTGCTTGCAGACGTTCCCGATGTCGTTTATTAGACTGATCTTCGCCGCCAGGAACGTGTTGTTCGCGTACTTGATCATCGCGGCTTCTCGACGGCCGGTCTCGACGACCGGGGTCTCCCAGTCGCTCACCAGCGGCCGGTAGAGTTCGGCCAGCAGATTCATCGCCTGCTCGTCACCTTCGGTTCCGAGGACGATCTTATCGGGGTCCATGAAGTCCGCTACCGCGCTACCTTCCCGAAGGAACTCGGGATTGACAGCGACGCCGAACTCCTCCCCATCGGTCTTTCCGGCGGCGGCTTCGATCGTCGGGACGAGTTCGGTTTCGATAACGTCGGGTAAGACCGTCGATTTAACCACGACGAGGTGATAGGCGTCCTTCCCGGCGATCGCCCGGCCGACGTCTTCTGCGGCCGAGAACAGGATCGAGGCGTCGATCGAACCGTCGGGGTTGGCGGGTGTCCCCACCGCGAGAAACGTGAGATCGGTGTCGACGACGGTCGCGTGATCGGTGGTGGCCCACAACCCGCGCCCAGCGTGCGCCGACACGAGCCCGTCTAACCCCGGTTCGTGAATCGTGGCTTCGCCCTCGTTGAGCCTATCGACAGTTTCCTCGTCGATGTCGACCGCCGTCACCTCGTGTCCCAGATCGGCCAGACAGGCCGAAAGGGTCGTTCCGACGTACCCGGTTCCGACGACGCTTACGTCCATACTATCGCGTATTGCGGCGGGGGATTTGAGCGTTCGGCTCCGGGAGCGACGGTCGAAACGCGATTCGGAGCGTGGAGGGGGACGTTCAACCGGCCAACGCGATATCCAGATACAGCATGATTATGGTGCCAGCCATGAGCCCGAGAGTTGCCACTCGTTCGTATCCCCTCTTGTGAGTTTCGGGGATGATCTCGTCGGAGATCACGAACAGCATCGCACCCGCCGCAAAGCCCATCGCGTACGGCAATAGTGGCTCGATCGTCGTCACGGCGACCGCCCCCAGTACCGCGAGAGGTATCTCCACGACCCCTGCGCGAATTCCCGCGAAGACGGCGTACACCCGGCGATCGAGGCCAGCGTTTATGGCCGCGATCGATACGGCCAGTCCTTCGGGGACGTTCTGGAGTCCGATAGCGAACATCAACGAGAGCGCCCCGCCGATTAGTGCCGGATCCCCTCCCGCCGCACCGAATCCGACGCCGACGGCGAGTCCTTCGGGCATGTTGTGAAGCGTGATAGCCAGAATAAACAGGGTAACGCCGGTCAGTCGATCGTCGGAGACCGGAAGCGTTTCTGCAGGATTCGCCGCGTCACTCCGGCGATTTCCCGTCAGGAGGTAGTGAGCGTGCGGAACGAGTGCGTCCGATCGATCGAGAAACAGGGCACCGAGTCCGATGCCGATCAGCGTCGGTATTGGATTTCCGTCCGAGTACTGCTCGATCCCCGGGATGATGAGGCTAGTGAAGGCGGCCGCTAGCATGACGCCGGCGGCGAACCCGAGCATGCCGTTGAGCATCCGTTCTGAGGGATCACGCCAGACGAACACGAGTGTCGCCCCGAAAAGATTCATGGTCGCGATGACGATCCCCCCGATCAGCGCCTGTCTCACCGCTGTTTCTCCGGCGAATTCGACGAAGAGGTCCACGAACTCGGCCTGCATGGTTCGACGATAGTGAATACGGATTTTTATAGATACGCATCGGCAGACCGACGGCGCCATCGACGAACGGTTCGAAACGGCCGAGAGTCGACCGAATAGCCTATTTTCGGGGAAAGCTTTTCTCGGTGTGGTCGTTATCAACGCTCGTATGAGTGCCGACCGGGCCCCGCTCCGACGGGCCCTCGAACGTGGCGAACGAGAAGGCGGAAAGATCGAATTCAAAGAGCGGCTCTCCAGAAACACTCATCTCAACGACGGCCGCTTGGAATCGCTCGTCGCCCAACTACGGCACCGACTCCTCTCGGGAGACGGCGAGGCGACGTACGTGATCGGGGTCACCGACGATGGCGGTATCGCCGGTATCGAACCAACGACGTTCTCCGAATCCATGGACGTGCTCTCGCTCCTAGCCGACGAGGCCGGGGCCCACATCGACGACGTGGAGACGTGGGGGGTCGGGGGCGAGGACGCGGCCGACGAGAACGGACTCGTCGGAGTCGCCACGTTGAAGGAAGGATCGATCCTCGAAGCGGACGACGATCACATCGTCGTCGGAACGGCGGGCCACGTTGACCACGGAAAATCGACCCTCGTCGGTTCGCTCGTCACCGGCTCGCCGGACGACGGCCAAGGGGGTACCCGAAGTTTCCTCGATGTCCGACCACACGAGGTGGATCGGGGACTCTCGGCCGATCTCTCCTACGGAGTCTACGGTTTCGATGACGAGGGCACGATACGGATGGACAATCCCCATCGGAAATCCGACCGGGCTCGGATCGTCGACGAGGCCGATCGGTTGGTCTCGTTCGTCGATACCGTCGGTCACGAACCGTGGCTCCGTACGACGATCCGCGGCCTCGTCGGCCAGAAACTTGACTACGGACTACTCGTCGTCGCCGCCGACGACGGTCCGACGAGAACGACACGGGAGCATCTCGGAATCTTACTCGCGACAGAACTCCCGACGATCGTCGCCATCACGAAGGCCGATGCGGTAACCGATGAACGGCTTCACGAAGTCGAGCGTGGGGTCGAACGGTTGCTTCGAAACGTCGATCGAACGCCGCTCTCGATCGATCGATACGGAATCGAAGCGGCCATCGAAGAGATCAGCGAACAGGTCGTTCCAGTCGTGCGGACCAGCGCCGTGACGATGGACGGACTGCCCGTCCTCGACGAACTCTTCGAACATCTACCGAAGACCGGCACGGAGGCCGGCGAGTTCTCGATGTACATCGATCGAACATACAACGTCACCGGCGTCGGCGCGGTCGCCTCGGGGACGGTCCGTTCGGGGAGCGTTGAGGCCGGCGACGAACTGCTCGTCGGCCCACTTTCGGACGGCTCGTTTCGCCCAGTCGAGACCCGGTCGATCGAGATGCACTATCACCGCGTCGACGAGGCCTCGGCGGGCCGGATCGTCGGAATCGCATTGAAAGGGATCGCCGAATCCGAACTCGAACGGGGCATGGTCCTCGTCCCTCGGGAGTCCGATCCAACCGCCGTCCGCGAGTTCGAAGCCGAAGTGATGGTACTGAACCATCCGACCCGGATCGACGACGGTTACGAACCGGTCGTCCACCTCGAAACGGTGAGCGAAACCGTCTCGATCCACCCCGACAACGGCCAACTCCTACCGGGGGATACCGGGACCGCGCGGATCCAATTCAAATTCCGCCCCTACGCCATCGAGGAGGGACAGCGGTTCGTCTTCCGGGAGGGCCGCTCGAAGGGCGTCGGTACGGTGACCGAAATTACCGGTGTCGAGTAGTGGTGAAGCATTCGAAGCGGACTGTCGACCGGAGTATCGTCGACCGATCCTGATGAGGTGAATATCGGACGACCAACCGGGTCGTGACCGAAATTCAGGTAGTTGGGAAAACGTGCGAACGGCTATCGTGATACATACAAATTATCTGATGTTTAATCGCGGTGGAAATGCGATACCCGTGGTCAGTAGGGCCATCCTAGAGACCTCCTAAGGCCCGATCCCCGAGATTCATAGGAACGTTAGGATATCATCCGCTCCGGAACGTAAAGATTGTCAGCTAAGTTATTATTTTGGAGAAGACTGCCCGATGGATATCTATCCCCTACCCAGTTCGGCTCTCGAGTACGTTGCAATTCCACCCGTGTCCCCACACAACGGATTACTCGAGACGATCGCGCTGTTTCGCCGGTTATCGGCGTTTTTCTGATGGTCGCCATCGCAGTCGTCCTTGCGGCCATCGTCGGGATGTTCGAACTCGGACTCAGTGCCTAGGTCAGGAGACGGCCCCCAACGCGCACTTCAGCGCGAGTCTCAACG
>CAZLHT010000011.1:0-6359 GCA_964559185.1 uncultured Natronomonas sp. | reverse complement strand
TCCCCCCTCGGCTTTGTAATGACTGATATATGAGCCCGCTCAATACCCGTCCGTGTCAGACCAGTTCGACGGCGGTAACCGCTCGCCGGACGGCATCGACGACACGCCGACCGTGACGTGTAGTCGCTGTGACGCCGAGTGGGATTTAGCGTACGAACTCGATACGTTACGGGTCGGCAACCGGGCACTCGAACGATTCGCACTCGATCACAAACGTCACGCAGGGCACTTCCCCGACGAAGTTCGACCGTGGACTGTCCGCTGTCGACAATGCTCCGAAGGCGACGAGTTTCTCACCGAACGCCCGGCTCGGCGGTGGGCCGAAACGCACGGCCGCCACACCGGACACGACGTATCACTCGAACACACCGATGCGCCAGGGACGACCGTCAGTGCTGACCGGTAAACGTGTCGGTCATCGCGACACGTCCAGACACGAGTGAAGCGCCGCGAGGAGCGAAGCCCTGTGAGAATCTTTTTCGGGCCATCCCCCGACGGGGGGGTATGAGCGATTCGGCGCGGTCCACAGGACGAGAGGAAGAGTCGATCGATCTCGAAAGGGTGCGCTCGGAGTTAGAAGAGCTCGAAGAGTCCGTCGATTCGTCGCACGAACAGAAGGAGGTCCGCCACGTAATCCGGCTCGTCGAGCGACTCCCCTCGAGTTCGGTCCGGGCCCACATCCAAAAGTTCACGCGACGCGACATCGCGGAGGCGTTCGTCGGTAGCATCCTGATTTCGCTGCCGTTGCTCGTCGAGGACGGTGTCTTCGACATCGCCGATCACTTCGTCGAAACGCCGATATTCCTCGTGCTAAACGCGGTCTTCGTCGTTGGATTGACCGGGGGATTGTTGTATTACGCCGAATTTCGGTCGGTCGCCGTCTACCGGCCGATATTCGGGATCATCCCGCGACGATTACTCGCCGTCATCGTGATCTCGCTTCTGACGGCGACGTTTATGATGACGCTTTGGGGTCGCGTCAACGGGTGGTCCGACCTATTCGTGGCGGCGAGTCGGATCTCCGTCGTCTGGACCGCAGCCGCGTTCGGCGGCGCACTCGGCGACATTCTGCCCGGTGAGTCGAGCGGAACGGATATCAACGACGAACTCGAGGCGATGGGCGAACGGCTCGGGATCGGCGACGACGAGGGGCGATTCTAACGGATCGATCCGCTCGGTTCAATCGTCGCGTTTGATACCGGGGTTTGTCACCGCGCCGTTTGCGGCCGAGTCGAATGCGTTTCCGTACTTTGCGAGGACCCCGCCGGCGTACGCCGGCTTCGGTTTTTCGCGATTTTTCAGGCGCGTTTCGAGTTCCGACTCGGAGAGGTCGACGTCGAGCCGTCTCTCGGGGATGTCGACCGTGACGCGATCGCCTTCCTCGATGGCACCGATCGGTCCACCGACGAACGCTTCGGGGGCGACGTGACCGATCATCGGGCCACGGGTCGCCCCCGAAAAGCGACCGTCCGTGAGGAGCGCCACGTCGTCCTCGTGACCCGCCCCGACGACCGCGGCGGTGACGCCGAGCATCTCCCGCATCCCCGGGCCGCCTTTTGGGCCTTCGTTGCGGATGACGATTACGTCACCCGATTCGATCTCCCCCTCCTGGACGTACGACATCGCATCCTCCTCGTTTTCGAAGACTCGGGCCGGCCCTTGGTGGTAGAATCCGTCGTCGCCGGTCACCTTCAGAACCGCGCCGTCGGGCGCGAGGTTCCCTTTGAGGATCTTGATGGCGCCCTCCGCTTCCTTCGGCTCGTCGACGGTGTAGAGGAAGTCGGCCTCGATCTCCTCGTCGGCCGGGAGTCCGCGTTCGCGTTCGAGCACCGACAGTTCCTCGGCGATCGTCCGACCGGTCACCGTCATCGCGTCGCCGTGGAACAGGTCGGCCTCGAGTAGTCGTCGGATGACGATCGGGACGCCGCCGATCTCGTGGAGGTCGTTCATCACACGCTGGCCGCCTGGCTGGAGGTCGGCGATCTTCGGCGTCCGCCGGGAGATCTCGTCGAACTCCTCGATCGAAAGATCGACGCCCGCCTCCGCGGCGAGCGCGAGCAGGTGAAGGACGCCATTCGTCGAGCCCCCGACGGCGGTTTGGAGCGCGATCGCGTTCTCGAAGGACTTCTTCGTGATGATGTCGGAGGGCCGCCGGTCGGTCTCGACGACCTCGACGGCGAGTTCGCCGGCTCGGCGTGCGATTTCGTAGCGTTCGGGTTCCTCAGCGGGTGCGGAGGCGCTACCGAGAGGTGCGAGGCCGAGGGCCTCGGATATCGACGCCATCGTGTTTGCGGTGAACATGCCTCCGCACGAGCCCGCGCCGGGGCAGGCCTGTCGTTCGAGATCGTCCAGCTCTTCGCCGCTCATCTCACCTTTCGCGTACGCGCCGACGCCCTCGTACACCTGGACGATCGTCACGTCCCGTCCCTCGTGTTGGCCGGGCATGATCGAACCGCCATAGAGAAAGACCGATGGAAGATCGGTTCGGATCGCGGCCATCATCATTCCGGGGAGATTCTTATCGCATCCGGCGACCGTGACGAGCGCGTCCATCCGCTCGCCGAAGGAGACCAACTCGACGGAGTCGGCGATGAGTTCGCGGCTGATGAGCGAGGCCTTCATCCCCTCGGTTCCCATCGAGATCGCATCGGAGATGGTGATCGTACCGAACTCGACCGGCATGCCCCCCGCCTCGTCGATTCCATCGAGGGCCGATTCGGCAACATCGTCGAGATGGACGTTACAGGGCGTGATATCCGCGGCCGGGTTTGGCACGCCGATAAGCGGCGATCCGAAGTCCTCGTCGTCGTATCCCATCGCCCGAAACATCGATCGGTGGGGTGCGCGATCGGGTCCTTCCGTGACGTCTCGACTGCGGAGTCGCTCGTCTTTGTCGTAGGTTCCCGGTTCGATATCCGGTGGTGTCTGCTGGCTCATACCACAACGTTACGGTCGAACGACTTAATCGTCCGCATCTTCCCCTCGGGTCGTTGTCTTCGATCGATCGTTTCTCTCGTATCCGAGTGCTTGCGATAGTGATAAACGCCTCACCCGAATTGCCCGATTCCGACCCTGCTGTCGAAACCGACAACACGATCCGTCTCGTATCGCTGTCAATGCGCGTCCGTGTCGATGTCGGCTCCCGTCTCCACTTCGGATTTCAGAACCTCTCTCTGGCACACGAACGACTCTACGGTGGCGTCGGCGTCGCCCTCGAATCACCGGCAGTCGTCGTCGAGGCAGAACCCGCGGACGATATCGTCTGCGATCGGTCACTTTTTACCGGATACGCCGAACGAAGTTGCGCCGTGTTAGGCGTCGATGGCGTGTTACTTGACGTCGTCGAGACGCTCCCTCGACACGTCGGCTTGGGCAGCGGAACGCAAGCGGCCCTCGCGACCCTCGTCGCTATCGCCCGAGCGCACGATATCCCGCCGTCGATCAGGGAACGAGCGCCCGAGTTGAACCGAGGCGGACGGAGCGGGATCGGCGTGGCGACGTTCGAATCCGGCGGGTTCGTCGTCGACGCCGGACATCCGACGCAACGATTCACCACGGCTCCGCCCACTCCCGGCGAGTGGACCGTCCCCGCCGTTACAGCTCGACATGACGTGCCGTCGTCGTGGCGCTTTCTGATCGTGCTGCCCGAGACCGACGCCGGCCGTAGCGGCGACGGGGAAGACGAGAGTATGCGAACGGTGGTCGAAAGCGCCGATCCCGGAGTCGCTGACTCGCTCGCGACGCTTCTCGTTCGCCGAGTTCTTCCCGCCATCTCGGAAGGTCGGCTGGACGCGTTTGGCGATGCGATCGGAGCGTTCGGGCGGCTCAACGGGGTGTGGTACGCTGACGAACAGGGCGGCGTCTATCGTCCCCCGGCGGGCCGAATTATCGACGAACTCTCGACGACCCCCGCCGTCCGTGGCGTCGGTCAGTCCTCTTGGGGACCGGCCGTCTACGGCGTCACCGACGTTTCGATGGCCGATAAAGCCGTCTTGGCCGGCGAAGGCGCGCTTTCGACGCTGAATATCGACGGCCGGGTCCATATCGCAAAACCGCGAAACCGCGGCGTCGGCATCACGCAGATTGGATAGCTTCCGATACCGTTCCGGAGGTCGTGGGTATGCGAACAATCATTTACCCGCCCGTCGGATTACGTATCCGTATGGACCGCATCCCCTTCGGAATTCGCCGGCTGGATACGACCATCGGCGGCGGCGCACCGCCGGGAAGCGTCGTGTTGCTCTCGGGGGAAGCGGGGGCGGGGGCACGCGAGTTCATGTATACCGCCGCGCTGATGAACGGACTCACGGAGGCAGACCAGGATCTCTTCGACCTCCACTACGGTGGACTCGATTCGGATGCGAGCGTCCCCGATTCGATCCACTACATCTCGTTTACGTCGACGAAACAACAGTTTCGCGATGAGATGACGCTCGCGATGGATCGGGAGATAGTCGATGCCGCCATCGACAGTATCACGTTCCACGATCTCTCGTCCGAGTATTTCCACCTCAGTCCGGTCCCTCGCGAGTGGTACACGGCACGGGCAGGTTCGATCTCGGATCTGGGTCGAACCACGGACCGGAGGGATCTCCCACGGGCGCTCGGCGATCGATTGACGACGCACGGCCCCGATTCGCTCGTCATCCTCGATTCGATTACCGATCTGGTCGGCACCCCGCTGGACGATCTCTCGTGGGATGACATCCCCGTCCTCCTGCGGGGGATTACCCGTGCGGCCTCCGATTGGGGCGGCGTCGTTCTCGTCCACGTCAACAGGGAGGCGATCGACGTGCAGCGCCATGGACAACTCGTCGATGCGGTCGACGGAACGCTCGTATTCGAGTGGGAGAGCGGCGGTTCGACGAGGGATCGAACGATGATCGTCAAACAGTTCGGTGGCGTCCTTTCCCGGATCGAGGCCGAGGACATCGTTCAGTTCGAAACGGAAATCGGCGAATCCGGATTCGATATCAGCGACGTCAGGAAGATCAGATGACGTTCGATTCGAGAGCTGAGCCGGCCGAACCATTAAGGGGCAGTCCGCACCTATTGCGGCCGATGGCTACCGAATCGGCCGCCGATACAGAGTTGTCGGTCACGCTTTCGCCCTCACTTTCGGCGTGGATCGAAGAGCGAGCCGCCACACTCGGGGTCGACCGTGAAACGCTGCTCGTTCATCTGGTCAAAACTCACCGCGAAGCGGCCGATTTCGACGACGATCTCGCCGCCTTGCTTTCCGATGGCCACGCCGAGGGAGAGGGGACTATCGATGAACTCAATGAACGAATCGGCGAGGTCGACGCGGCGCTTTCAGAACACGTCGAGGATCTCCGCGGTCGAATCCTCCAGCTCAAGGACGCGGTGAACTCGCGAGCCCCGGCCGAGCACGATCACCCTCGAATCGAGGCGATCGCCGAACGGGAGAGGACCCTTTCGACGGACGTCCAGCGTACCGAGTCCGATCTCGATGCCGTCGAATCGGAACTCGAGGCACTCCTCGACGATCTCGAGGCCACCGACGAGCGCCTCGAAACGGCCGAGACGAAGTTGTACCGTCTCGCGGAGGTCGTTCTCGAACTCAAACGACAGTCCGGGGGAACGTCCCGCCGCGCCGAGGCGCTCGAACACCTCCGACGCGTCGCGAACCGACGCGGGACAACCGAAGGTGTCTGCGGCGGCTGCGGGAAACGCCTTCGGATCGGTCTGCTGACGGACGCCGCCTGCCCCCACTGCAGTCATGAGTTCCGCGGAATCGAGCGTTCGACCTCGTTCCTGGGTCGATTCAAACCGCCGATCCTCACGGACGCGGATTCGAACTCGGCGCGAGGCGACGATGAGTGACGACTCGCGGCGCGAGGAAACCGGCGGAGACGTTCCCGAGTCCGAGGATCCATTCGAGGAATTCGAGAAGTCCGCCGACTCCGATGTCTCGGCCGAGGCGATCGACGACCTCTTTGAGCCGGTCGAAATCGCGGATATCGACGACGAGGCCGTCTGGGAGGCGATCCTCGCGGAGGACGGCGACAATCCGGGGACGGATTCGAAAGCGGACCGTTCGGGCGCGGTCGTTCCGATAGAGCGGTACTGCAAACGGTGTGAGTTTTTCTCGAAGCCCCCCGACGTCGCCTGTACCCACCCGAACACCGAGATCGTCGAACTCGTCGGCGTCGATCAATTCCGGGTCTCGAATTGCCCGATCGTCGTCCAACGGGGACACGAGGGGGCCGGCTTCTCTGACGAACGGTGACGAACTGAGGAGGTTCGAGCCCGTACGCTTTTGGGTTTGACGGTCCTTTCGGGGGACATGCAGTTCTGCGAGGAGTGCGGCTCGATGATGCACGCCGACGGCGACGAGA
>CAZLHT010000010.1:0-13001 GCA_964559185.1 uncultured Natronomonas sp. | reverse complement strand
AGAACATCGAGTACGAACCCGAGCAGTTCCCCGGCCTCGTCTACCGACTCGACGACCCCGACGTGGTCGCGTTGCTCTTCGGCTCCGGAAAGCTCGTCATCACCGGCGGGAAAAAACCCGACGACGCGAAGGAAGCGGTCGACAAGATCGTCTCCCGACTCGAGGAACTCGGCCTGCTCGACGGATAGGGTGGTCCCGGTCGATCGGATTCTCTATTCTCGTACTCTCCGTCGGTCGAGAACCGTATCGGTTCGTCGAGCTATCGCCACAGCGACGTGTTCGATACACAGTAGATGAGGCCCACCCATCCGATAAAGAGCCCCGCGATAGTCACCAGAAAATCAGCCAACTTCGTCCCGGTCACGAAATTGTAGCCAATTCCGATCGTCAAATGCACCATCGAGAGGACAATCAAGGAGTGACAGCGCCGCTCGATTGTCGGATCCCTATAGATGGGTAGCTCGAACGTAGATAACAGAAAACAGCGCTTAGGAACGGGTACGGAGGCGCTATCAAGCGGAACAACTCGTGGTCGCCAGCCCGCCATTCATCGCCGTCGCCCACCGTGGCCGGGGTAATCGCGTTCGAATCGGTCTTCGATCTCGTCTCTCGAGAGTTCGATCACCGTCGGTCGACCGTGCGGGCAGGCATATGGGTTTTCGCAGTCGTCCAGGGCGGCGAGGAGGCCGCTGACCGTCCCCTCTCGAAGCGACGTGTTGCCCTTGATCGAGGGATGACACGCGAGATCGCCCAAGAGGTCGTCGGTGACCGCCTCGACGGTTCCCTCGGGATCGCCGTCGACAAACGCCCCGAGGAGATCCCGTGCGATCTGGGGGGCCTCCTCGCCGACCTTCTCGGCGAGCAGCGCCGGGACGGTCGTCACCGAAAGCGTCCATTCGGCGGGCCGCCGGACGTGAAATCCAAGCCGCGAAAGCGCCTCGCCGTAGGTGTCGACCAGTTCGCGTTCGCGGGCGGTCAGCGCCAGTTCGACCGGTTCGGCGAGCGTCTGCGTCGTCGTTTCTCCGTCGAAGGCTTCCCGAAGTCGCTCGTAGTTCACCCGCTCGTCGGCCGCGTGCTGGTCGACGAGGACGAGCCCCTCGTCGGTTTCGGCGACAAGGTAGGTGTCGTCGAACTGTCCGAGGACAGTCATCGATGGAAGCCGCTCGAAGGAGTCCGGCGTGCCAGTCGTCTCCGCGTCCGCGAGGGTATGCTGGATCGACTCGCGACCGAATCGATCTGTTTCCGCTCGGCTTTCGACCGCCGTATTCGCGTCGAGTTCGTCGCTTCGACCCACCCGGGAGTTCGCGCCGGCCGCATCGCTCGATCGGGGCACGGATCGCGGTCGAGGATCCGTCCCCGCCCCTCCCGCGTCTTCGTCGCCATCCGATTCCGTGTCTGTCATGGATGAGGAAGACGTCGGTTTCGATTCCCCGACAGTACGATCGTGCGGGTCGGCCGAATCGCTATCGGCACCGGCGTCGGGCGAAACCTCGGTCTGTTCTGGAGCCGATCGTCCCCGAGGCGCGCTCGACCGAAGCAAGCCGGCTTCCATGAGCGCGGCCTCGACAGCCTCGGCGAGCTGCCGACGAACGCCGTCCTCGTCGGCGAACAGCACCTCGAGCTTACGCGGGTGGACGTTTACGTCGACACCCCCCGGGGGAACAGACAGATCGACGACTGCGAAGGGGTACCGGTCCGGCGAGAGCTGGCTTCCGTAGGCGTCGACGATCGCCTCCCGTACGGCCCCCGAGGTCACGTACCGGCCGTCGATCAGCGTCGTCATGTAGTCCCGTCCCGCTCGGTTCGTTTCGGGGTGGCTCACGAGTCCGTCGATCCCCGACAGCGGGACGTCGGCGTCGGCTTCGAGGGGGATCATGGCTCGTGCGACCTCGCCGCCGTAGACGGCCATGACTGCGCTGCGGCGGTCGCCGTCGCCGGTCGTCGAGAACGTCTCGCGCCCGTCGTGTGTGAGTCCGATCGACGCGTCGGGACGAGCCAGCGCGTAGCCAGAGACGATCGATTGAACGCGATCGAACTCCGTCGCCTCCGTCTTGAGGTACTTCCGTCGGGCCGGGACGGTGCCGAAGAGATCGGTCACCTCGACTGTCGTCCCCTCGGGACAACCGACCGGATCACAGGCGGCGATCTCGCCGTTCTCGACGACGAGCGCCGTCCCGCGGGATCCGCCGCGCGGTTTCGTTTCGATTCGAACGTTCGCGATCGAGCCGATCGCGTGGAGTGCCTCGCCCCGGAAGCCGAGCGTTCCGATCGAGTCGAGATCCTCGATCGAGTCAAGTTTGCTCGTCGTGTGTTCTTGAACCGCCATACGGACGTCGGCTTCGGCCATCCCGACGCCGTCGTCCGCGACGACGATCCGATCGGTGCCGCCGGCCTCGACGGTCACCTCGATCCGGCTCGCGTCCGCGTCGAGGGCGTTTTCCAGGAGTTCCTTGACAACGGAGGCGGGTCGCTCGACGACCTCGCCGGCGGCGATCCGGTTCCGCGTCTCGGCGTCGAGTTCCCTGATGTCCGGTGTCATTCGATCACGTGCGGTCGACGTGCGGGAGCGAACTAATGGTTTCGCTCCGGGGACGTCGGGCTCCCGTAGCGTCTACTCGTCCCCGAGTCGCCGCTGCCATTCCCGCACGCGGTTCATCACCTCGAGCGGAGACGTCTCGGCGAGATCGGCCGCTCGCAGTTCCTCGAGGACGTTCGCCACCTTCGGGTCGATCGGTTCGACGTCGGAATCGGCGAGAACCTGCGCGCTCTCGCCTCCCGCTTCGTCCTCGCTCGGCGATCTTCCCTCGCCCACCTCCTGGCCGTCCCGGAACTCGCCACGTCCCAGGTCGAACACCGTCTGTACTGGCTCGCTCGAGCTACCGCCTCTCGCTTCGATCGCCCGGTCGTCGCGGAGGCGATCCAGCACGTCGGTCGCGCGGTCGACGACCGGGCCCGGGACGCCGGCCAGATCGGCGACGTGGACGCCGTAGGATCGGTCGGTCGCACCCGGTTCGACGGTTCGAAGGAAGGTCACGTCACCCTCGGATTCGGCCGCCGCGACGTGGACGTTCTCGACGCGGGGGAGTTCTTCGGCGAGCGCCGTCAGCTCGTGGTAGTGGGTCGCAAAGAGCGTGAACGCGCCGATCTCATTGTGGAGGTACTCCGTCGCCGCCCACGCGATGGAGATGCCGTCGTACGTCGCCGTCCCCCGGCCGACCTCGTCGAGGACGACGAGCGAGTCCTCCGTCGCCGAGTGGAGGATGTTCGAGAGCTCCTCCATCTCGACCATGAACGTCGATCGGCCCTCCGCGAGTTCGTCGAGCGCGCCGACGCGGGTGTAGATCCCGTCGACGAGGCCGATCCGGGCTCGATCGGCCGGGACGAACGAGCCGACCTGTGCGAGCAGGGTGATGAGCGCCGCCTGCCGCATGTAGGTCGACTTCCCCGACATGTTCGGCCCGGTGACGAGCAAAAATCGACGCTCGGCATCCAGAAACAGACCGTTCGGAACGAACTGGGTGTCCGTCTCGACGACCGGATGTCGTCCCGCCTCGACCTCGAGGACTCGTTCGTCGGCGAGGTCGGGTCGTGTCCAGTCCCGTTTCGCGGCGTGCGCCGCGAGCGAACAGCGGACGTCGAGTTCGGCGATCGTCCGTCCGACCGCCTGTACGAGCTCCGCACGCTCTGCGACCGACTTTCGGAGCCGGCGGAAAGCCTCGTACTCGCGCTCGCCGCGCTCCTCTTCGAGTCGGAACAGCTCGCGTTCGCGCTCACGCAATTCGTCGAAGACGTACCGCTCGGCGTTCTTCAGTGTCTTGATGCCTTCGTAGTGTTCGGGGACGGCTTCGGAGTCAGATTTGGGAACCTGCACGTAGTAGCCGTCGGTCCTGTTCCGGTCGACGGTGACCCGCGAGAGTCCGTACTGTCGTTTTTCCCGCTCCGCGAGGGAGTCGAAGTACTCCGCGGCGGCTTCCTGTCTTTCGACCAGCTCGTCGAGTTCGTCGTCGTAGCCGCGCTTTATCAGCCCGCCCTCGCGAAGCGTCTTGGGCGGGTCGTCGGCCAGCGCGTCGAGTTCCTCGTGGAGGTCGGCGAGCGCCGCGCGGTCGAGGTCGGCGAAAAGGTTGGCGACCGCCGAGTCGGCGAGTTCCGGGGAGCCCTCGATGCGGTCACACAGCTCAGGGACGAGCGCGAGCGTCTCGCGGGCGCGCAAGAGCGAGTCGGCGTCGGCGCTTCCCGAAACCGCCCGGGCGGCAACTCGCTCGAGGTCGTATGCCCGCCCGAGCGTCTCCGAGAGTCCCTCGCGAACCAGCGCGTCGGCCAGTAAGGCTTCGATCGCGGCCTGTCTCATCCGGAGCGTCTCGGCGTCCCGGATCGGACGGGTGAGCCATTCTTTCAACAGCCGCGCGCCGGCGTTCGTCGCGGTGTGATCTACGGTCTCGAAGAGTGTCCGGCCTCCGCCGGTCATCGTCGCCGTGAGTTCGAGGTTCCGCCGCGTCGTCGAATCGAGGGTGACGTGCTCGTCGGGTTCATACGAGCCGAGTCGGGTCATGGAGGCCAATGCGCCGACGTCCGTCCGGTCGATGTACGCGATTGCCGCCCCGGCCGCCACGGTCGCGGCGTCGGAGAGTCCGATCGCCTCGACGGCGTCGCCGAACTGCTCCGTGAGCCGATGTCGGGCGCGACCGAGGGCAAACGCTTCGGTTTCTTGGAGCGTCAGCCGGGCGTCGAGGCCGGCTCTGAGCGCGGACAGAAACTCGTCGTCGGTCCGAACCGTCGCACCCGGCAACACCTCGACGGGGCCGAACCGGTCGAGTTCGTTCAGCGTGCGTTCGGCGGCACCCTCCCCCGAAAGCGTCGTCACCCGAAATCTCCCCGTCGTGACGTCGCAGACCGCGAGGCCGTACGCACCGTCCTCGTACGCGACGCTCGCCAGATACTGGGCCGTGGCGTCGTCGGTTTCGAGCAGCGTCCCGGGGGTTATCGTCCGGGTGATCTCCCGAACGATCCCATCGTCGGTCTCGCGCTGGTCGGCGATCGCGACCCGATAGCCCCGCTCGACGAGCGCTTTCGCGTACGGCGTGAGATCGTCGACCGGGACACCCGCCATCGAGTACGGTTCGCCCCCGGAGGACCGCTTGGAGACCTTCAGATCGAGTTCCTCGCCGACCAGCTCGGCGTCCTCGCCGAAAAATTCGTAGAAATCGCCCATCTGCATCGCCAGCAGGTCGGCCGACGAGGCGGCCTTCAGCTCGAGGAACTCCCCGACGATACCGGATGCCATACACGAGTCGCCGGGGCCCGACCGCTAAAACGTGACGGGTCGTCGGGAACCTCACGCCGACCGAGCCCGAGGCGGACCGGCTACATCGTCTCGAGCAACTCGAAGAGGCTGTCGACGAGCGGGTCGGGGGCGGATCCGAGAACGGTCGCCGTTCCGTCGTTGGCAAGCACGAACACATCGTCCTCGGCGGTCTCCATCGCGTCGAGCCAGTTCGCAGCGTTCTCGTCATCGGTTCCCGCCTCGGGATCCAGAACCGCCCAGCCGAGCGCGTCCATCCCCGCCGCAACGTCTTCGTCGAACCGACAGCCGAAGGCGGCGCGCGAATCCGGGTGAAGTTCCCGGACGTCGAGCAGTCGGCGCGCCGAAGGCGTCCGGACCCCGAAGCGGACGGAACCGTCTGATACGACGCCATCCGACGTCGTTTCGATCCCCCCTTCGAACGACGCCACGTCGTCGATCCCCTCGGCGTACGGCGTCGCAACTGAGACATTCGTCCCCTCGGCCGGAATGAGTGGGTCGAAATCCGATGCGAGAATCCGCCGGACGGCGGATTCGAGAGCGACGGCAGCCTGCCACCGCGCCGACTCGTTTCGAAGCTCGACCAGGTGATGAACCGCACCGGGACCCCTCCCGCGGTCGTGATTGTATCTGATCGCCCGGTGAACGAACGCGATACTCCATTCGACGGCCGTCGAAAGCGGCTCGCCGTGTGCGAGTCGGGTGGCGATCGCCGCCGAGAGCATACAGCCCGAGCCGTGAGTCGCGTCGGTCTCGACGCGCGGATGGCCGGTCGCTTCGACGGTTTCGGGCGTCACGAGCACGTCGTTCACCGTCTCGCCCGGAACGTGTCCACCCTTGAGGAGGGCGGCGTCGCTACCCATCTCGATCAGCCGGTCTCCGGCGCGTCGAGCGGCGTCCCCGTCTTCGAGTTCGATGCCGGTCAGGACGGCCGCCTCGCCGGCGTTCGGCGTCACCAGACTCGATTCGGCGATGAGCGTCTCGTACGCCGATTCCGCGGCTTCGCTCACCAGTCGATCGCCCGTCGTCGCGATCATCACTGGATCGACGACGACCTGCGCGTCGAGGTCGGCGACGGCCGACGCGACCGTCTCGACGATCTCCGCCGTCGCCAACATCCCCGTCTTCACCGCTCGTACCTCGAAGTCCGAACGGACGGCGTCGATTTGAGCGTCGACTTCCTCGATCGGGAGGACGTGGCTCGATTCGACGCCGGTCGTATTCTGGGCCGTCACCGCCGTCACCGCCGAGGTCCCGAATCCGCCGGTCGCCTCGATTGTCTTGAGGTCGGCCTGGACGCCGGCCCCACCGCCCGAGTCGCTGCCGGCGATCGTCAACACCACCGGTTCGTCGACCGGAGCGGGCACGGGTCGTTTGGTCATGGTCGAAATACAACTGATGAATATAAATTAGTGGTGATATTCTCGAAACGGTTTCGTTTCGAGAGCACAAAACGGGGAGCATGTACCGTGCAATCCTTCCGAACGGACAGTTCGCATGTGAGGAGGACGAGCACGGCGATCGGGGGGTGGAGCTGTACGACGGAGACGGGACCCTGTTGGCGTTCGTGCCGTACCACAACCTCGAAGCGCTGCTCACCGAAGCGGCCTACGAGACCGACGAGCCGTCGATGATGTGATCCACCGAGGCGTCGTCGGGAAAGCGAAGAGGCCGATTAGACGTCGTCCGGCGCGTCGGCGTCATCCTCGACGGCTCGTTTCATCGACTCGCGGCGGGCCTTCGCGTCGCGTCCCGTGCATTCAAGGAGAAATTCGTTTTTCGCCCCGTTGGCCTCGGCCGCGGCGTCGACGTCGCCCGATTCCATCAACTCCTGTAGGCTCCGCTCCTCGAAGTGAACCGCGAGTTTGTCCTTCTTTCCGGAGTACGAGAGCGGGCCGGCGACGATCCGGGTGAAAACCGGGTTGTCGGGTGAGGCGACGACGTAGAGATCGTTCCCCTTGTATTCCTCGGTGTCGGTTATCTTTCCGAAATACCCCTCGATCGTCGCCTTCAGATCCGGAACTCGCTCTTCGAGGTACTCGCCGCGCCGCATCTTGTACTCTTCCATATCCGATCTATCGAAATCCGGGTGTTTACTGGTTTCGTTCGGCTTCCAGCCACGCGTTGCACTCGGGACAGGAGTCCCCCTCGCGGTAGCCCGACCGGGCCTCGATCCGGAATCCACAGTTCGGACACACGATTTCCCCCTCGGGGACAGTGATCCCGGAAAGCGACTCCTCGTCGGGGGTCTCGACGGTCGCGTCTTCGACGTCGATATCGTCTCCCGAGTCGGCGACGTTCGTCTCGTCGTCCGTCGCCGTATCCTCGCCCGCTCCGACGTCGTCGGGCCACTGACCAGGGGCTCGATCCGAATCGGTGGACTCGTCGTCCGTGAGGATTTCGGCGTCCTCTGCTTCGGGATTCGGCGGCTCGTCTTCGAGTAAATCGTCCTCGCCGCGACGAGACATCGTCTCTCGATCGTCGGTGTCCGTCGTCGTCGATCGTTCCGTCCCGGCATCGTCGGACTCGTCGTCCTCGTCGACGCCGCTTCGGCCGATCGCGCCCGCGATACCGCCACCGGGAGCGGCGTCGGTGTCCGTCCCCGCCGCCTCATCGTCGGTTCCGGGGCCGTCGAGGCCGACGTCCTCGCCCTCGATGACGGCGGCGACCTCCGTGCTCTCGGAGACGACGCGCTCCGTCCCGCAGCGACGACACCGCTCTATCTCGCGTTCGGTAGTAACCACTTCGCTGCCCTGTTCTTCGCGCTCTCGTTCCACGCCGGCGGGCTCGAACGCGTGGCCCAGTATCGAACACTGTAATCCCATTACGGACACGTGGCCGTGACGAAGATATAAAACTTGAGTCCCGAGTGACGAGAACCTCGTCGGAACGATCGGCGAACCGTTAAGACACCGCCGAACGAACCGCCGGGTATGCAGGCGAAGCGAGAGTACCGCAATCGCGACGAGACGGAGGTCGCGGTGCTCGATGCGCTCGTCGACCGAACCGAGGAGGGACGGACGGTGTTCGAACTCCGGGCCTGCGTCGAGGTGGACATCGACGAACTCGAAATGGCGTTGGCCGAACTGAAAGACGCCGGCCTCATCACCGTCGAAAATGACGACGGACCGATGCGAATCTATCCGGACGATCGGGTCGTTCCGGACAGTACCGGGAACGACAATGCGGGCGGGATGTCGCTTGTGGAGAGCCTGAAGAAGAAATTCGGATTGTGACCTCCCCGAGACGCGGTCGTTTTACGCTTCGAACGCGTTCGGTCGTTCGATGACAGTCGTTGGGGAGCTACACGAATCTCACGGCGCAACGTTCGCGGAACGCGATGACCGCCGGATCGTCACTCACTACGGTCGCCCCGAGCGGGCACACCGAGCCGTCAGGAACGTCGTCGGCGCCATCGAGATGGATTACGGGATCGTCGAAGTGAGCGGGGACGATCGAATCGCCTTCGTCGATAACGCCGTCACGAACCACGTTCCGGAAGCGGACGGCGAGGGCGTCTACGCGCTGTTGCTCGATCCGCAGGGACGGATCGAAACCGAACTCTACGTCTACAACGCCGACGAACGACTGCTCTGTTTCGTCCCGCCAGGATCGGCGACGGAACTGGCGTCGGAGTGGGGCGAAAAGACGTTCATTCAAGACGTGACCGTTCGCGTCGCGACGGGCGAGTTCGGCATGTTCGGCGTTCACGGCCCGAAATCGACCGAGAAAGTTGCCTCCGTGCTCGCGGGCCCGGGCTCGCCTGACGAGCCGCTCTCGTTCGTCCGGGGGACGATCGGGGATTCGGGGGCGACCGTCGTCCGCACTGATGACCTCACCGGCGAGGAGGGATACGAAGTGATCTGCGCCGCCGAGGACGCCGACCGGGTCTTCGACGCCCTCATCAATCACGGGCTCAACGCCGCGCCGTTCGGCCATCAGACTCTCGAGTACCTCCTGCTCGAAGCGGGAACGCCGCTATTCGAGACGGAACTCGCGGGGACCGTTCCGAACGTCCTCGGGATCCGAAATGCCCTCGACTTCGAGAAGGGCTGCTACGTCGGCCAGGAAATCGTCTCGAAGATCGAAAACCGCGGACGGCCCTCGAGACGGCTGATCGGGCTTCGAGTCGGCACCGTCCCCGACGGCGGCTCGGCCGTCTTTGCGGACGATGGCCACGTCGGTGAGGTAACCCGAGCCGACCGAAGCCCTGCCCTTGAGCATCCGATCGCCCTCGCGCTCGTTGAGTACGGAATCGAAGACGACGGGCTGACGGTTCGGGTCGACGGCGAGGACGTCGCCGCTGAATCGGTCGAGCTCCCGTTCGTCGTGGGATCCTCGCGCTCGCGGCGGCTCCCGGAGTACTGATGCATCGAAAGAGCGACAGAGGTTTTATAATAGCGACGAGAGAGATGCCTAAGGGATGTCTGGCGACGTATTCGCGGTGACGAGCGGAAAAGGAGGTGTCGGTAAGACGACGACGAGCGTCAACCTCGCGATCGCGCTGCGTCAGCGGGGCCACTCGGTGGTCGTCCTCGACGCCGACCTCGGGATGCCGAACATCACGGGGTTTCTCAGCATCGACGCCGAAACGACCCTTCACGATGTTCTCGCGGGAGATGCGACCCCCCAGGAGGCGATCGTCGAGGTCGGCGAGGGACTCGGCTTCGTCTTCGGCGACCGAGCGATCGAGGGGTTCGCCAATGCCGATCCGGAGCGGCTGGACGGCGTCGTCTCGGAACTCGCCGATCGGTATCAGTACGTGCTCATCGATACCGGTGGCGGCCTGACCTACGAGGGTGTCTACCCGTTAGAACTGGCCGACGAGGCGTTGCTCGTCACGTCGCCGATCCCGGCCGCCGTCGGGGACACGAAGAAGACGAAGCAGCTCGCGGCCCGCCTCGACGTCCCCGTCGGCGGGGTCATCGTGACGCGATCGAATGGGGACGTCGATCCAAAATCAATCGCCAGCGAACTGGACGTCGACCTCCTCGGCGCCGTGCCGACCGACGAAGCGGTTGTCGAAAGCGCCGCGAAGCGACAGCCGCTCATCGTGTACGCTCCCGAAAGCGAGGCGACGATCGCCTACTATCGGCTCGCCGAGGCACTCTCGGATCCGACGTCGGCTTCTCTCGACCCGCTCGACTCAGCGAGAAAGCCCTCCGGAGACGAGTCCGAAACGCCGCCATCAGAAAGCGAAACGGAGTCCGACACGCCAACCGAGGAAACGTCCGAAACGGGAAGCGCGGAGGGAACGGAGAAACAGGCGGCCGACGGGCGGGCCACAGAAGCGGAATCGACCACAGAAGCGGAATCGACTGCCGAAAATGGGTCAACCTCGGAAGGGAAATCAACAGACGACGAATCGACCGATGCGAGCAAACCGACGTCCGGCGCTCGCGCCGACTCGACGGCCAAAGACGAGGAGAATGCGACGATATCGGACGCTGAAAGCGAGGGGACGGTCGAGGGATCGACGGCGGAATCCGAATCCGGATCCGAATCGAGCGGCGAGTCCGGATTCTTCGGCCGGATCTTCGGGTGGCTCCGATAGTTTCTGGGGCCGGTCGCGATCGCTTCTCCGAGCGAACACGATAGAGTAGCTATCACCCGTCGGACTCGCCGCCCCGTAGATCTCGAAAGACCCCGGAGAGCCGTTCCTCGAAGCGTTCGAGTTCGTCGAGTCGATCGTGTACGTTCGACAGTTCTTCGTCTAACTCCTCGAAGTTCGACTCGAACTCGGACTGTAACACCCGTACCTCGTCGAGTTCGGATTCGAGTTCTGACTGCACGGACCGAACGTCCTCGACGCCGTCGTCGAGTCCGTCGACGGTCTCGGAGAGTTCTTCGATTGCCGAATCGACGCGCTCGGTTCGAGTCTGGAGCGCCGAAAGATCGGAGCGAACCTCCCCGACGACCGAGTCGAAAGTTCCGTGTCGATCGATGAACGACTCGATCGTGTCGGTATACGCGGCGAGATCGCCGACTTCGCTCTGGAGGTGCGTGAGCCGAACGTCGAGACTCCGTTTCTCTTGGCGACCGAGTTCGTCTCGGAGCGCGGAGGCCGTCTCTTCGTCGATGTCTCCGTTCCGCAGTTCCGCCAGGAGAACTCGGGCGACGCCGCCTGAGGGGACGGCGTCGATGGCGTCCTCCTCGACGGTCGGATGGTGATCGGCGGCGTCCTTCGGTTCCTCAGCGGCCGGTTCGGACGACAGCGAGTCCCGCTCGCCGCTGACGAGTTCCCGAAGCGCATCCGAGCGCGATCGGTCGACGATTCCATCGAGTTCCCGATCGACGATCACCGATACCTCCGGCTCGGCATCGAGCGTGTCCCGTTCGGCGTCGGGAATACGATATCGGACTGTCTGCTGCTCCTCCGGATCGAATCCCCGCTCGAAGACCGGAGCGTCGTCGAGAATCCAGTCGGCGACGTGATCGGTGTGAAATTGGACGTCCTCGTTTGGATGTGACTCGAGCGTCGGATCGGCGATTCGAACCGTTGCCTCCCTCTCTAGCTCCGAGTCGATTTCGAGTCTCACGTTCCCGTCCGCCTCGATCGTCTTTCGGACGGTGATTCCGTCGGTTCGGACGGTTCGCGTCGGGTCCGTTCCCTCGTTCATAGGGGGTCTCTCGTCGCGGACCTATTTATCACCCGGGGTCGGGTCGAGGGTCGTTTCGACCGTTCGGCAGGTATCGACGACTATCGACGATCAGCGACGGCCGGATTCGAGTTCGATATCGAGCCCGTCGAGCAGCGCTCGCGCCTCCTCACGCTTTTCCTGGTGTTCTTCGAGGAACTCGCGCATGAGTTCGGCCGCCTGCTCTTTACAGTCCCCACAGAGCCGATCGCCGCCGACGCACTCGTCGTAAACCCGGGCGGCGAACTCGTCGTCGTCGCCCGCGAGCAGGTACGCGTAGAGTTCGTAGACCGGACACTCGTCGGCCTCGCCGCCGAGTTCCCGCTGTTTCTCGGCCGTCTCGCGGCCGCCCGTCGTCGCCGACTTGACCTTCTCGTAGCCCTCGTCGGGATCGTCGAGGAGGCTGATGTGACTCGCCGGGATGGAAGAAGACATCTTTCCGCCGGTCAACCCGGACATGAAGCGGTGATAGATCGATGACGGCGGCAGGAAGCCGGAGCCGCCGTGCTCGATTTCGATCTCGCGGGCCAGCTCCTCGGCCGCGCTGCGATCGAGATCGAAGCTGTCGAGGTGCCCCTCGTAGACGCGCTTTTCCCCCTCGATCGCCCCGATGAGCGCCTCGAAAGCGTCGTCGGTCGCGTTGCGATCGAGGAATCGGACGCGGGGGCGGAGGGGTTCTCGTCCGGCGTTAGCCAGCGAGGATATGAGCGAGTCGTGGACCTCGCGATCGCCCAACCGCTCGTTTCGTTCGGCGAATTCCCGCATCAGTTCGGCCGCATCATCACATCGGAGGTCCTCGATGTCGCTATTCTCGTTTTCCACCAGCGCTTCGTAAACGAGTGTCATCATTCGACGTTCGTCGTCTTCCAGTTCGAAGCTCGCGTACGCCTCGGTCACCTTGAAATACCGCATCCGTCCCGCGAGATCGCGCGCCAGCCGAACGTGTGGGTCCTGATCGGGGCCGACCGGGATGACTGTCGGTTTCGGCTCCTCCAGTTGCGGGTAGAGAATGTCGGCCATCTGGGTGACGACCGACTGCATGTGCGAGACGTCAGTCTCGCCGT